>JAJRTI010000529.1 GCA_024278415.1 Planctomycetota bacterium
AAAGACGGGTTAACGGATAAGAGGGGCATGGTCACATTCACAGGCAGCGGCACGCAGGTCATATATTATGGTGCACGTAAACAAGGATACTACACGACCGGTCTCCAGTACGATTTCAAGAAGAAAGGCTTTGGCGTGTGGCTGCCTTGGAACCCGACGCTGGAGGTGGTGCTGCGCGAGAAGCGCAAGCCTATTCCCATGTACTCTATCTGGGGACATCATACGCATTAAAGGCTTGACATGGCCGCTGAAGTTCGTTAGCATCTCAGCATGCCCAGACTTGCACGAGTTGTCATCCCCGGCATCCCTCACCACGTGACCCAACGCGGGAATCGACGCTTGCCGACTTTCCTGCGCGACGAGGACTACCAACTCTACCTCGACCTCATGGCCGAGTGGTGCGATACCCGCGGGGTCGAGGTGTGGGCCTATTGCCTCATGCCTAACCACGTGCATCTCGTCGTTGTGCCTGCCACGGAGCAGGCGCTTCGACTGGGCATTGGCGAAGCGCACCGACGCTACAGCCGACACGTGAACTTTCGAGAGGGTTGGCGGGGCCATCTGTGGCAAGGCCGATTTGCTTCGTATCCCATGGAGGACGCGTATTTGTACGCCGCGACGCGCTATGTGGAACTGAACCCGGTGCGTGCGAAGCTGGTGGCGAATCCGGCCGAGTATCGCTGGAGCAGCGCCGGCGCGCATCTGGCAGGCAAGGACGATGTGCTGGTGAAGGCACAGCCGTTGTTGGACCGTTTTGGGGATTGGCGCGAGTTCCTGTCCGCTGGGCTGGGTGAGGAGGAAGCGGCGGTGCTGCGCCGCCACGAGCGCACGGGCCGTCCGTTAGGATCGCCTGAGTTCGTGGCGCGGTTAGAGAAGCTGCTGCGTCGGGCCTTGGCTCCGCGCAAACCAGGGCGGAAACCGAAGGCGAGGCGCAGAGGCAAGAGCCGCTAAACCCGCATATCTCACGAGTCCAGGCGGGCGTCGATGCAAGGCGCACGGTGCGAAGGCGTGCTCGGGCCACGTCGAGCGCCGTGCGACGCAGCAGCGGCACCAGCCTGCGCCGCCGCGCGGCAGGCAGGCCCAACTGGGCTCGCCCGAAGGGCCAGCCCGTCCGATTCAACGCGTGCAGGTTGTCGCTCAACTCACGCGTCCGCATGGGCCGGAAGGTTTTCAGACGGCGACTTTTCCGACACTTCTATCCAGGGCTGGTGAGAAATGCGGACTAACAGCCCGTCAACACAGTGCTGCCCTGCTGCGACGGGGTCTTTGCGCCGATCTGTTCGTTGCGAAATCTCGACGAATCTCACAATTCGCCTGCGATTCTGCGCCTTGATCTCGGCGCCAATCCCTCCGTCTTGCGACGGACGACTTTATTGACGGGCCGCTAACACCGACGGCGTTGAAAATGCGTGAGATGTCCCCGGATATTCCTGGGATATTATCTGGATATCTTATCTGGATATCTAACGGATAACGGATATCCTAAGGTGCCCCCGGAGATCCGGATATCAATCCGGCCGTGTCGCCTCAATTCAACAGCCCCACAGGCGGACATCGAGCAGCGCCTTACGGATGCTATTCAAGTCGGCGAGCAATTCCGCCGGCGTCTGATAGCGGTCGTCGGGAGATTTCTGCATGGCCTTCTTGATGGCCGCGTAGAGTTGGGCAATGGCGTCATTATCGAGGCGGAGGGGGAACGCGGGGGCCTGCGTGCCGACGCGGCGGATCAGCTCGATTGGAGTCGATGCGGCAAAGGGAGGCGTTGCGAGCACCATGTGATAGAGCGTGGCGCCCAAGGAGTAGAGGTCGGAACGGATGTCCGCGTTCCTGGCGTCGTCGATCTGTTCGGGCGGGATGTATTGGAGGGTGCCCATGCCAACATGGGATTGGGTGAGGGTGCTGATGCCGGCCGCGTCCATCCACTTGGCCAAGCCCAGATCGGCAAGTTTGGCTCGGCCATGCCGGTTGACAAGGATGTTGCCCGGCTTCACGTCGCGGTGCACAATGCCCTTCTGGAACGCGTGCTGAAGCGCGGTGGCGACCTGCATCGCGATCCCGACGCATGTGGGACGGGGCAAGCCTTGGCCAGGCGGCATCTCATCAAGCCATGCGGCGAGCGTCTTGCCGTCCACGTATTCCATTGCGAGGTAGAGCCAGTGCTCGTGCTTGCCGTGGTCGAACATGCGGACCAAGTTGGGGTCGGTGAACGTGCGGCCCGCTGCTGCCTCGCGCAGGAAGCGTTTGACCATCTCCCGGTCGCTGGTCAGATGAGGACGAAGGACCTTCAGCGCCACGGTTTGTTCGCCCTGGCCGCCGACGGCTTTGAAGACCAGGCTTGCTGCGCCCTCGCCGATTTTCTCAAGCAGCCGGTAAGGCCCCAGCGCCTGGCCAGGCTGAGGCTCCGTGACGCGGCCGCTGCTCTTGCCGCCATCGATCACAACCTCTTGAGTCGGCATTGCCCCAGACTCGTCTTGTTCCGGCGGGCCCTCGATCTTGACGGTGGGCGTCGTGTCCGTGGACTCGCCCTGCGATGGCTTTGTTCCCGGCGCAAGCACTGTGAAGCGTAGCGCGATCTTTCCGACACGCACCTCGTCCCCATTCCCCACGAAAGCGGAGTATATGCGAACGCCGTTGATGAATGTCCCGTTGCGGCTGTCATGGTCCTCCACGCTCCAGCGGTTCTGTTGGTGTGCGATCGTGCAGTGCAGGCGCGAGACGGAAAGCTCATTGATGGGAATGTCGTTGCCGCTATCCCGGCCGATGCTGCACGCGTGGCTCTCCTCGATCGTGAAGGGGCCGTATTTCGTTCCAGCACCTTCAGACACAAGCATGGCAGGCATGTAGGGTCTCCGCGGTTAGGCCGATGGGGCTTGGCGTTGCCGAATCCTATCGGCGCCCCCACGAAACGTCAAGCGCACCGAGCGCAGCGCGACCCAGCCGGGCGCCGCGAGTTGCCGAAAACATCGACCAAAGGTGATCGAGAGCGTGACGCGAGCGTTGAAGATGTGCAACGGCCTTATCCTCTCACTTTGAGCCAGGAAGACCCCGATGACATGTGAAGCCCTGCGGGGTTCGGCAATGACCACGGTGCGTCTTCGCTCTCAAGTTGTGGGCAAAGAGCAGCGCTTATGGAGTGCGGGGGCAGAGTCCGCCGTACGGCGGACGGCGACCCCGCTTTGGCTCACGCACGCCGACGCGGCTTCGTATACCAGCGACGCTCGAAAGCCAAAGCGCCGTCGTCGTCCCGCACATGCGGGACTCTGCCGGCGCACTCCAAAAAGGCGCGCCGCGCGTGCCGTTTCGGTTGCGGGCGAAGCCCGCTTTGTGACACAACGCCATCGGCGTTGATTGTTCCGCGACATTGATGGAGAAAGGTTTGCTCATTGACGCGGCGTCGCGCGCCCCATAGAATGGGCGGCGTTGGTCGTCATGATTTATGTCGGGCATGACGAGGCAGGCCCATTGGCAGGGGCACATTCCCGCGTCTGGCGATGGCAGGCAAGGAGAGTTCCCAGATGGCGGACGAGCAGAAAGTGCTGATGGTGTGCACGGGATGCGGCCAGCAGTATCGCGCAGGCCAAGCCATGCTGGGCAAGAAGCTCACTTGTCCCAAGTGCAAGCGCCTGCTCAAGCCGGCCTCCGGCAGTGGGCCCGCGGCCAACGCCCAGACGTTGTTGCGTGAGGAGACGCGAGCCGAGGAGGCCGAGCCGGAGGATCCGCTCATTGGGCAGACGATCGGCGGCTGCAAGATTCTCCAGAAGCTGGGCCAGGGCGGCATGGGCGCGGTGTATCGGGCCGAAGAAACGGCGCTGAAACGGAACGTGGCGCTGAAGATATTGCCGGCGCATTTGATGGGCAAGGACAAGGAGTACGTCGAACGCTTCCTTCGGGAAGCCCAAAGCGCGGCCCAACTCGACCATCCCCACACGGTCACGGTGTACGGCGCGGGCGAGGAGGGCGGCGACTACTATATCAAGATGCAACTCGTGGACGGAGAAAGCCTGGAGGATTTGCTCGATAGGAAGCCGAAGCTTGACGTGCGCGAGGCGGTGGCGATCGTTCGGGACGCGGCGCGGGGTTTGGCCGCCGCGCACGAAGTGCACCTCGTGCATCGGGACGTGAAGCCGGCGAACATCATGCTGTCCAAGAAGGGCCGGGTGCTGGTGGCGGACTTCGGGTTGGCGAGGAACGTGGCGGGCGCGGCGGGCTTGACACACACCGGGCAGATTCTCGGCACGCCGATGTACATGAGCCCCGAACAGTGTGAGGGGCAAGCCACGGACGCGCGGTCTGACATTTACAGCTTGGGCGGGACACTGCACCGGTGCTTGACCGGCAAGCCGCCGTTCGAGGCGGGCAGCACTTTGGCCATGATGCGGGACCATTGCGATAAGGCGTTGAAGCCGTTGAGGGAGCACGACCGGACGTTGCCGGCGGACCTGTGCGGGGTAGTGGAGAAGATGCTGGCGAAGAAGCCGGAAGACCGCTACCAAACGTGCGAGGAGTTGATCTCCGCGTTGGAGTCATGTCTGTCTGGGATAGAGGCCAAGCAGGCCACAGGGAAAGGCTCTGCGAGCGCGAAGCCGAAACCCACGCCGAAGCGACGCTGGGGTTTGATGGGCGCCGGCGCGGCGGCTCTTGTCTTGGTGCTGATCGTGGGCGCGGTGCTGATGCGAGGCGAGCCGAAAGCGCCCCAAGACGAAAGCGCCGGCCCGGCGCGCGGGAAGGAACAGCGGATATCAATTCCGGGCGGTGACAAGGAAGAGAAGGCTGCCAAGCCTGCCGAGCCGGTCAAGCTGCCGGCGGAGTCGTCTGAGAGCCTCCGACAAAAGCATGGCGCTCCAGAGGACGGCACACAAGCCGCGGCTCCTGCCGCGCCACAAACCCCTCCGCCTGCGGATGCCGCGGCCAAGCAAGAACCGGCAGCGGAGGTTCCCAAACCGCCGCCCGCGCCGAAGGTCGAGCTTGCCGACAACACCGCGCTGCTCGAGGCGCTCAATAGGTCCGACGCGTTTGTAGCCAAGATGCTTCAACTCGTGGCCACTCGCGACTACGCCGGCGCGCTGAAGGCCATCGAGTCGGAGGAGCAGGCTTGCCACGTGAAGGAGTTGAAGGCCGGCCTGCCGGCTTGGAAGGCTTGCGTGCAGGCCTGTGAGCGTATGGTGGCGAGGGCGGGGGACGGAGTGCAGGCGCTTGTGGGCAAGTCGTATAAGGTGCGGGTGAAGATGGGCGCGCAGGGCGAGGTGGGAGTGACGGGAAAGGTCGTGAAGTGTGAGAAGGGCGTTCTGTACGTTCGGGCTGGGAGTAAGGAGTTTAAGGTGAAGGTGAGGAACCTGGGCCCAAGCGAGGTGGCGAAGCTGGGCGGGCAAGCCGGCGCGCAAGGCGAGTTTGAGATAGGGTCTGTGCTTTTTTTCGAGGGGCGGGCGAGCGAGGGCTGGGCCCACTTGCGCACCGCGAGGGAGTTGGCGAAAGGAGACCAAGAGCTGTCGAACCTGTTGGCGGAGTGCGACGCGCTGTGGCGAGAGGTATCGAGTTTTCGCCAGGCGGAGCGCCGCGCTGGCGATCTGGCCAAGGAGCTTCGGCTCGCCCGCGGGGATGTGGAAGCGGGCCGGTGGGAAACGGCCCTGGCGAGGCTGGACGCGCTGAAGGCCAAGCACGGCCGCAGTGCGTGTTACCGCGCGGCCGCTTCGGCGGTGGCAAGCCTTTCGAACGCGGTGTCGGCCGTTCGGGAAGGCGCGGCCTTGCGGCTCATCGCGCAAC
>JAJRTI010000530.1 GCA_024278415.1 Planctomycetota bacterium
GCGGGCAAGTATTGCGATGTCGTCACGTTCAACTACTACGGCAGCGTCGACTTGGACCGGGAGGTCGCGCTCGGCAGTTGGCAGGGCCGGGACGAGCCGCTGCCCGACACCTTTCGGCGTTTCCACCAACTGAGCGGCCGGCCGCTGATCGTGACCGAATGGTCGTTCCCTGCGCTGGATAGTGGCCTCCCGTGCACGCACGGCGCGGGCCAGCGCTTCCGCACGCAGGCCTAGCGCGCAAAGGCCACGTCGATCTACGCGCGCACCATGCTGCGCATGCCGTTTCTGCTAGGGTACGACTACTTCATGTGGGTCGACGAGCCCGCGCTGGGCATTTCCTCCAAATTCCCCGAAAACACCAACTACGGACTCGTGAACGAGGAGAACGAACCGTACCCTGAGATCGTGGCCGCGCTGACCGACGTGCACAGGAACGCGGCGCGTCTGCGCCGGGAAGGCTTGGCGAAGCTGCCGCCGCCCAAGCGTCCGCTCGAACCGCCCAAGGGGCCCGCGGGGACAGAGATCGTGCTGTGGAACAACTCGCCCTTGAACTTGCCCGCGGCGCCCGTCTGGATTCCCGCGGCCCCATCGACCCGCGCGTTGCAGTTGTTCGATGGCAAGAAGTGGCGCACGATCCCCACGCAGATCGCGCCGCGGCCCAGCCGCGCGCCGGCCGCGGTCGTCCATGTTGGCCCGGCGCGGCCTGGCCAAGCGTTGTTTCTGCGCAGCGCGAAGCAAGCGCCGCAAACGGCCGCGCATCCCGGCCTGCGCGTCGACTGGCGGCCCGGCGCCCGCGCGTTTCGGGTGGACGCGGGAGCGTTCCAACTCGCGGGCGGGCTGGGTGCGAATCGGCTCGTGCAAAAGGTCGCGCATCGCGGCCTCCCGCTGGGCAGTTACACCGCGATGCTCCACGTCATGACGAACCGCAACGAATGGGTCGACGTGGCCCAGACGACGGACGTGCGCATCACCGCCGGACCGCTCGCCGCGGTGCTGGACTTGACCGGCCGCACGGAGTCCGATCGGTATGCGTTCGAGATCACCCATCGCCTCACCGTGTTCCCGGGCGCGGACTGGTTTGTGGCGGAGTTGATATCCGTGCGCAACCTGGGCGCGAAGCCGCTGCACGTGAAGGGCTTCTTCTTTCGCTTCTACAGTGCGATCGGCGGCGACGCGGCGAACGACGCGGCCACCCACGTGGGCATTGTCCCGCGTTTGTGGGGCAGCGCGCCTCGCGACGCGTGGTGGGATGCGAAGATCGGCGCGTACTGGGGCTGCTTGTCGCCCTTGCGCGATCCGATGCGCGTTTACTTCTGGCTCGACCCCCAGGGCGGCCAGCACCCGGACGCGAGATGGATCGTGGACATGACAGTCGCCCCCGGCCAAACCTATCGCCCGGCGCGGCCAATCTTCGTCATCGCCCTGGCCGGCCGCGGCGGCACGAAAGCTTGGGACGCGCAGGCCCACCGCGTCCACGCAATCGCGGCGTTGCCGGTGCAATAGGCCACACAACCGCCGCCGCCGGACGCTCTCCGCCGCCCCGGCTCCATCGGGGTGCGCTTGTCGTTGACTGCCCCTCTCGCCAGGATTACGTTACTGCGCTCACTCATCATGTGCTTGCGCCGCGGCGGGCGAGCGTCCCACGGATACAAAACGTGATTGGCGTCGATCAGCGGAACAACCTGGCTCGCACGGCTGCCTGTCTCGCAGCAACCTGGCTCGCCGCCGCGAGCGCCGCGGACTCCGGCGGCGCACTCGCGCGCCTCGACGTGTGCCATCCGCTTTGGCGAAGCCACACGCCCGAGATTCGCGCAATCGGCGAGAAGCTCATGGGCATGCAGACGCTCGATCTGCGCACGTTGCGTTTCTACTTCAGGCCGGGCAAGACCCCACTCACTGCGGACGGGGCGGTGCGCATCGAGTACGGTTTGCGGGCAGCGCTTTCCCCTGAGGAATGGGGCCGCGCCTCCGGCTGGGTTCGCCAGTGGCAAGCCAAGGGCCGGGTCGATCAAGGCCAACTGAGCCGGCTATGCGCCGCGCTCGTGCGCGCCGAGGCCAAGCTCGCGGCGACCGCCACCGGCGCCGCGCAGGAGAGGGCGCGCTTCGAGGAGATGCTCGCACTCCGGCAGCAACTGGCCGACCTGCGCACGCGGCGGCGTTGGTCCGGCCTGAGCGGCGAGGAGCAGGCGGAAGTGCTCGCGGCGTATCGGCTATGGCCGCGGTTGGCCGCGGCCGCGCTTGGCGAGACGAAGAAGCTCGCCGGAGGCATCGGCCCGGACGAGCCGCGAACGAGGCGCGCCCTGGCCGCGCTCCTGCGCCAGTACGTAAGCGCGGCCATATGGGCGTCGGGGCAGTCGATGCTCCGCCGGGCGAAGGAGTTGATGCCCAAGAAGCGGTTGCTGTTGCCGGACGAAGGCTCCGAAGGGGAGCGGAAAGCGGCCGACGCGGCCGTGGCCAGGGTCCAGGCTATCGCCGCCCGGGCCCGGCAGGAGTTCGGCGAGGCCGCGCGCGTCCAGGGGGGCAGCCACGCGGCGCTCTCGGATCGCCGCGTGATGGGCGCCGAGCGCGCAATCCTTGAAACCCGGATCGGGATGGAGGCGCCTCAGTGATGCGCGCTTCGATGTTCCTTGTGCTTGCCCTGTGCTCGGCCGGCCAGACCGCCGAACTTGAGCCGTGGACGTTCGTGTTCGTCGTGGACGCGAACACGCCCGCGCCAACGGAGACGCGCGTCGCGCTGGACGCGGTCGCCGCGCAAGTGGTGGACGTGGCGCGCCGCGCGCCGCAGCACCGGTTCGCCATCCTTCACGCGCCGAGCGATGGCGGACCTCTGCGGTTGACGTTGGTGCGCGAGGGAAAAGCGCACGTGGAGGCCGCGGTTCGGGAGCGCGAGATCCTCTCGATCTTGCGCCGCGCGTATCCGACGGGCCGGGCCGGGCGTGCGGCGTTCGTGTTCGTGGGCCATTCGCCGCGGCTGTTGTCCGGCGGCCCGAACACGGCCGGCAACGCGCTCGAAGATGCGTTAGCGCCACTTCGGGCCATCGTGGAGGCAGGGGGCGAGCCCGTGGACCTTGTCGTGCTGCACTGCTGCCACGGCGCGCGCATCGAGCTGCTGGCCGAGTTGTCGCCGTGGACGCGCTTGGTCGTGGCCAGCTCTGATTTCATGCAGCCGCAGGACATCGACTACTCGGTCCTCGCCGACGCCGAAGCGGGCCGCTCGGCAGAGGCCTTGGCAGAGCGCTTGATCGAGTCCGTCCCCTTGGATCGACGAGCGTTCGCGGTCATGCGTGCGGACACCGAGCGCTTCGGCGCATTCCTGCACGAATTCGACGCGTTCAGCGCGTTGCTCAAGACGGCCGTCGAGATCGGCGAACTCAGCCCATCGGAGTTTGGGGACTTGTTCAGACCGGCGAGTGCCGAACTTCGCGGCCACGTGCGACTGCTGCCACTGCTGAGCTACGCGGCGCGGGCGCACTGGCTCCCGAAGGAGGCGAGGCGCCACGCGGCCGCGGCCGCGCATGCATTGCGGCCGCTGTTGCCAGTCGGGGCCGACCGCGTCATGCTCGAGTTCCCATGGCGGGCGTATTGGCCCGAGGAGCGTTGGCGCCAGTTCGAGCAGTCGCGCTTCGCCAAGCAATGTTCGTGGCCAGCCGCGGTCGCCGCGGCAAGGGACATGGCGGCGCTGCCCGATCCCCTCTTCCTGGGCTGGGAGCTGGAGCGTGAGCTTGTGTCGCGGGTTTGGAGTCCCGCCTTCAGGCGGTCGGCGTTGACTCGCGGAATCGCGCCAAGACGTGACGCCCAATAGGGGCCTGGCAACACGACGTTGCCTCAGCGTTCGATCGAATGCCACCCCGCGCAGAACGTGAGCACCCTGGCTTCGGAATTGTGTTGACTGCCGCTCGGAGGGTGATAGAATATCTCAATGGGTGTACCCATCAATAGCCAGGTAGCCAATTGCGGGCCTTTCCTTCCCTTCCGCACGGGCGTTCTTTCGGCCATGAACAGGCGCCGTCTCTCCGTTGTTATTGGGCTCGTGGCGCTTTCGCGTGTTTTGTGCGCGGCCGATGGCCCACTTGACCAGGCCCGCGCGGCCATGCGCAGGGCTGGCACATACTGGGCCACGAAGATGGCCTCTCACGGCGGATACGTGTGGGAGTGCAGCACCGACTTCACGACCCGGCGCCGCGGCGAAAGCGGCAATTTGCCGTTGACCACGAATTGGGTGCAGCCGCCGGGCACGCCGTCCGTCGGCATGGCGTTCGTCGCCGCGTACGAAGCCACCGGCGAGAAGCTCTACCTCGACGCCGCGCTCGCCGCGGCCCACTGCCTCGCCTGGGGCCAACTCCAGTCCGGCGGGTGGGCGTACAGCATCGAGTTCGACCCCAAGCGCAACCGATACTGGTATCACCATATCCCCGAACAAGTCGCCAAGAGCAAACGCCTGCGCAACACCACCACGTTCGACGACAACACCACGCAGGCCGCGCTGCGCCTGCTCCTGGCGGTGGACCAGTATGTGGACGACGCGAAGGTCGACGGGGCGATCGGCCGCGCGCTCCGGTGTTTCCTCGATGCGCAGTACAAGGGCGGCAACTGGGACGGCGCGTGGCCGCAGCGCTATCCCTATCCCAAGAAGGGATACGGCCGGCTGCCCACCTTCAACGACAACACCATGAGCGACTGCGTGCGCACCATGCTCGCGGCCGCGAGGCAATACCCGGACCGGCCGGAGTTGATGGCGAGCGTGAAGCGGTGCTTGGAGTTTTATCTGCGGTCGCAGCAACCCGAGCCGCAGGCCGGCTGGGCCCAGCAGTGCGATGAGAACCTCAAGCCGGCCTGGGCGCGGCGTTTCGAGCCGCCCTCCATCACCGGCGGCGAGTCGAGCGGCAACTGCCGCCTGCTCATGGATATGTACATCGAGTTTGGCGACCCGCGCTATCTCGACGCGGTCGGCAAGTGCGTGGCGTGGTACAAGCGCTCACGCATTGGCGGCAAACCCGGCCGGGGGATCTGGGCCCGCTTTTACGAGCCCGGCACGAACAGACCGCTCTACTTCACGCGCACGTACAAACTCACGTACGACGACAGCGACCTCCCCGTGCACTACTCATTCAAGGGTGGCTATGGTGTGGGCGGCATGATGCGGCGCTACGAGGAGCTGAAGAAGCGCGGCCGGGATTATTACCTGGCGCGGCTGAACCACAAGAAGACACCGGCCGACTATGCCGCGGAGGCCAAGTCGCTCGCACGGAAGGTCCGGAAGCTCATCGCTGGCCTCGACGGCGAAGGCCGCTGGGTCAAGGTCGTGGCCAAGCGTGAGCAAGTGCGCGACAAGAAAGGCCGCGTCGGCTATGTCGTCGATAAAAACGTGAAGATCCCCATGATGTATTCGCGCACGTTCAACCGCAACATGAGAACCCTGGCGCGGTACATTGCTGCGGCGCAGGGCGGCCCAGCCGTGGACGGCAATCAGTAGTCAGTAGCCAGTATTGAGCATCGAGGAGTTTCCCATGACAGTTGATCGAGCCGACGGACTCGACGCCCAATCCTTCTTCGACCAGCGCGGCGGCATCACGTACAACGACTTCATCCTGCTGCCGGGCCACATCGATTTCGGCGTGGATGACGTGTCGCTGGAGACGCAGCTCACGCGCAACATCCGCATCAAGACGCCCATCGTCAGTTCGCCCATGGACACGGTGACCGAGTCGACCATGGCCATCTACCTCGCGCTCTTGGGCGGCATCGGCATCGTGCACTACAACAACCCGCGGGCGGAGCAGGTGGCCCTCGTGCGCAGGGCCAAGCGCTTCGAGAACGGTTTCATTACCGAGCCGGTCGTGCTCGCGCCGCACAACACCATTGCCGATGTCGACCGCATCAAGGCGGACATGGGGTTCTCCGGCATCCCTATCACCGAAGACGGCACGCTGAAGTCGAAGCTCATCGGCATGGTCAGCCAGCGCGACATTGACTTCGAGGACGACCGAAGCAAGCCCCTGCGCGAGGTCATGACGACGGACCTGGTGACCGCCAGCGTGGGCGTCACACTTCACGAGGCCAACGAGATCCTCAAGAAGTGCAAGAAGGGCACGCTGCCCATCGTCGACGGCGAGGGCCGGCTCGTCTACCTCATGAGCCGCACCGATCTGCTCAAGAACGAAGACTACCCGGACGCGTCCAAGGGCAAGGACAAACGCCTGCTCGTGGGAGCGGCCGTGTCCACGCGCGACGAAGACCGGGAGCGGCTCGGCGCACTCGTGGACGTGGGGCTCGACATCGTGGTGATCGACTCCGCGCAGGGCGACTCGTCGTTCCAGATCGACATGATCAAGTACGTGAAGAAGACCCATCCGCATCTGGACGTGATCGGCGGCAACGTGGTCACGCCCCGGCAATGCGCGAACCTCATCGACGCCGGCGTGGACGCGCTGCGCATCGGCATGGGCCCGGGCTCGATCTGCATCACGCAAGAGACCATGGCCGTGGGCCGATCGCAGGCCTCCGCGGTGTTCCATTGCGCCAAATTTGCCCGCGAGCAAGGCGTGCCGGTGATCGCGGACGGCGGCATCTCGAACATCGGCCACATCTCCAAGGCGCTCGCGCTTGGCGCGTCGACCGTCATGATGGGCTCCATGCTCGCCGGCACCCAGGAAGCCCCGGGCGAGTACTTCTACAAGAACGGCGTGCGCCTCAAACGTTACCGCGGCATGGCGTCCCTCGAAGCCATGAAGGACGGCGGAGCCAAGCGCTACTTCGCCGAAGATGACCGCATCCGCGTCGCCCAGGGCGTGACGGGCGCGGTCGTGGATAAGGGCTCTTTGCTAAACTATGTACCCTACCTCAAGCAGGGCCTCGGCCACTCGATGCAAGACCTCGGCTACCGGTCGCTCGATGAACTGCACGAGGCGCTCTACCGCGGCGAGGTGCGTTTCGAGGAGCGGTCCGTGTCGGCCCAGCGCGAAGGCGGTGTGCACAGCCTCTACACTTTCGAGGAGCCCCACGAGGGTATCTTCGGCCAAAGCCAAGTAAACTAACAGATGACATTCGACACCATACAAGACGCGATGCAAGACCTGCGCGAGGGCAAGATGATTGTCCTCGTGGACGACGAGAACCGCGAGAACGAGGGCGACCTCATCATGGCCGGCGAGAAAGTCTCGCCGGAGGCGATCAACTTCATGATCCGGCACGCGGGCGGTTTCATCTGCCTCGCCATGCCGGTCGAGCGCGCGGACGCGCTCGAGCTGCCGCCCATGTGCGACCAAAACAAAGCGCGCTTCGAGACGCCCTTCGGCGTATCCTTCGAGTCCGCCACCGGCGTGACCACCGGCGTGTCCACGGCCGACCGCGCGCAGAGCATCCGCGTGGCGAGCAGCCCCGAGTGCAAGCCGAGCGACCTCGTGCGCCCGGGCCACATCTTCTCCCTGCGCGCCCGGCGCGGGGGCGTGCTCGTGCGCGCCGGCCACACCGAGGGCGCGGTCGATCTCGCGCGCCTCGCGGGCCTGACCCCTGCCGCAGTCACGTGCGAAGTCATGAACGAAGACGGCTCCATGGCCAAGCTGCCGCAACTCATGGAGTTCAAGGACAAACACGGCCTGCGTATCTGCACCATCGCCGAACTGATCCGTTTCCGCCACCAGAAGGAGAAGCTCGTCGAGCGCCATGAGACCGTGCAGATGCCGACCCGGTGGGGCCCTTTTACGCTGCACCTTTACAAATGCATCACCGACGGCAAGACGCACCTCGCGCTTTGCAAGGGCGGCGTGGGCGAAATGCAGGAGGGCCAAGTGGCCGAGCAGACCGGGCCGATCCTCGTGCGTGTGCACTCGGAGTGTCTGACCGGCGACGTGCTCGGCTCCTTGCGGTGCGACTGCGGCGAACAGCTCCACGAGGCTATGCGCATGATCGAGGAAGAGGGCAAGGGCGTGCTCCTCTACATGCGCCAAGAGGGCCGGGGCATCGGCCTGGAGGAAAAGATGCACGCGTACCACCTCCAAGAGCAGGGCCTTGACACGGTCGAGGCGAACGAGGAACTCGGCCACGCCGCGGACATGCGCGACTACGGCATCGGCGCCCAGATCCTCAAGGATCTGGGCATCTCCAAAATGCGGCTCATGACGAACAACCCGAAAAAGTACGCGGGTCTGGAGGGTTACGGCCTGGAGGTCGTCGAGCGGGTGCACATCGAGGCCTACCCCAACCCCGAGAACGAGCGTTACCTCGCCACGAAGAAGGCCAAGCTGGGGCACATGCTGAAGCACGTGTGAGCGGCGGGGCGGCGGGCTGTGGGCGGATGGCGCCGTGTTGGTATGATGTGGGGCGCCAAGTGCGGCATCCCACAAGCTCGAACGGAGACCGCGCGCGTTTGTAGCACGCTCGTAAGAGCGTTCGCCGCCGCTGGTAGCACGCACGCATGTGCGTGCTACCAGCGGCGGAGGGGGTCTCGCTGCCGGCGCGGCGCCTTGGTAGCTTGGCAGCCTCATTCACCACGCACGCGAGGTGCGTGGGGCCTGCCTACGCTCATGGCGCAACAGCAGGAGGGTCGCTCATGAAATGCCCGAACTGCAAGCTCGTGAACCCAGACACTGCGCGGGCCTGCGACTGTGGGTGGAACTTTGAGCAGGAGGGTCCGGGGCCAGTGCCGGAGTGGGCTGAGGCGCCTCAGCCGGGTAGGCGCATCCGCTCCATGTTGGTGTGGACTTGGGTCGCTGGTTTCCTGATGCCTGCTGTTGGCGCAGCGATCCTCAGTAACGTCGAAAGTGACGGGAGGCCCTTCTGGGCATTCCTCGTCGCGTCGCTGGGGCTTTGCTCCATCTCCTTATTAGCCAGCCGCCTGCCCGGCTCGACCAAGTTCGTACTGCTTGTGCTTACACTCTTCCTCCTCGCGATTCAGTTCGTTGTGATCGGGCTCATATGCTTCCGCATCTCGGGCTTCGAGGGCATCCTGTGAGCCGCTGCTGCCGGTTGGGGAGGACGTCGACCGCTCGGTCTCTGTCTTTGCTCCGCCCTGTCTGAGGCTATCGAGGGCGCGCCGGGCCTTGTCCGAAGACGCGCGTCGCTGTACCCTGTGACGAGACGATGCTCAAGCGCTTGCTCGAGAACTTCGATTCTGGTGAGGCATTCCGCGATGAATGAACTACGCCGCATCTCCCGGCTCCTGCGAGCAAGCGTGTTTGGCTCCTTGCTCGCGGCTGTGGCCGCCTCGGCCCAGACACCCCTCGACCTGGCCAAGCACGCCAGGGCCTACGCGACACACGTGGGGGGCAAGGGCTCCGCGGCGAAGCACCTCATCGACCGCGACCCCGCCACCTTCTGGCACGGAGGCGGCCAGCCGCTCCCCGACGCGCCGAACAGCGTCATCATCGTCTTCGACAAGCCCCGCACGATCTGCCGCGTCGACGTGACGAGCCAGGTGTTCAAGAACGTGCTTCGGCTCAAGGATTTCGAGATCTACGCCCGCGCCGGGAATGCGTGGGCCGGCGCGGAGCCGCTTGCAATCGTGAAGGGTTTCAAGAAGGACGGCGTGAAGAACATGGGCCATGCGACCGCGTCGTGCACCTTCGGCCCCGTGACGACCTCCGCGATCCGCATCCGCGTCCGAGACACCTGGCGGCCCGACCATGCCTGGCCGCGCATCTGCGAAGTCCAAGTCTGGACCACCGACGCGCCCGGCCGCAAGCTGGAGCCGTCGCCCATCGCCGACGAGGACGAGTACGAAAAGCTCCTCTGCGATTGGGCCATGGGGATACGCAAGCGATTCCCGGGCTCGGAGTTCGACCCGGCTAAGGGCTACCTCCACTACGCGCGCGCGTTCATGGACACCCTGATCGCCAAGGGCACGGATATCTACGGCGACGTGCACAGCCCCATGTTCGTGTCCATTCTCATGGTCGAGAGCCAGAAGCACCCGGGCCACCTGTTGCCGTGCATCAAAGGCCAGCGCATGTCCGACCGCGCCAACTTTGGCGGCAATCTCCACCACGACGTCATGCTCCTCCAGGCGATGGACCTCATGACGAAGATCACCGGCGACGCCAAGTACAAGCAGGCCGCGGATGCTTACCTCAAGTTCTTCCTCGACAACTGCCCGAGCAAGACCACCGGCCTGTTCCCCTGGGGCGAGCACGCGCACTGGGATTTCTTCAAGGACGAACCCGGCCACCTCACGCACGAGTTCCTCGGCGGCATTCCCATCTCGTTCTGGGAACGCGCATGGCAGATGAACCCGGCGGCCGTCCGCGGGGAAGCCGACGGGCTTCTGAACCACATGCTCAATCTGGAAACATTCACCTGGACCCGGCACGCAAACATCGCTGTCCCTCTGCCCGTGCCGCGCCGAGCCAAGTACGTGCCGCATGACTTCCCGCGGCACGGCGGGTTCTACATCACGCTCTGGACGTTCGTGCACGCGAAAACAGGGGAGGCCCAGTACCTCGATTGGGCCATGAAGACCGTCAACCACCACTGGCGGCTTAGGGGCGAGAAGTCGAACCTGCCGCCGTTCACTGAGAACAGCCCCAACTGCATCATGGAGAGCGCGTTCAGCCTTGCGCTGAGCCTACTCCAGGCCGCGGCGCTTCTGCCCGAGGGCCAGGCCAGGGAGCGGTACGTGCGCGTGGCGAATACGTACCTTGACTCGATCGCGCGCATGCCGCACAAGCCAGCCGAAGGCTACTTCGCCACCCGTTGCAGGCGCGACGAGCGCCCGGAGGATGCGAAGGGCGAAACGCTGCCCTGGACCGCGGCGTACGGAGGCAAGTTCACCGCGGACGACGCGCTGCTCTGCGGCCTCGCGCATCGGCTCACCGGGCGCAAGGACTACCTGCGCATGGCCGAGGACGCGGCGCGCTTCTACGCGTCGCATGAGCCTCCGTCGGCCGACCAGATCGTGCGCGCACACGTGTACGCCGCGATCATCAACCTCTTCCTCGATCTCCACGACCAGACGCGCAAGCCGGAGTATCTCGCACAGGCCAAGCGCTACGCCAAACTAGCGATCGAGCGCCTCTACTGGCAGGGCCTCTTCCGCGGCGCGACCGGCATCAACCACTACGAGTCACAGATGATGGTCAGCAACCTCATCTACGCGCTCGTGTGGCTGCACGTGCAGGAGAATGGGCTGGACTTGGAGGTGGAGCCGAATTACTTTGATCGGTGACGAGATGTTCGTCATTGGTCACTGGTCATTGGTCATTAGTAGCATCCGCGATGAATGACCAATGACCAATGACCAATGACCAATGACTAATGACCAATGACCAATGACCAATGACTAATGACCAATGACCAATGAC
>JAJRTI010000026.1 GCA_024278415.1 Planctomycetota bacterium
GGGGGATGCGGCCGCCATGGCTCTCGTCACGTCTGCGCACGGAACCAGTCGGCCACCTTCTTCACCGCCTTGGCGATATCGCGCGCATCGCCCACGGTGAGGCCTTCACTCCAGCCCATGCCGAAGTGGCTGGAGAGGTACTGTGTCACCCCCGGGTAGTCCTCTGCGCGATACACGATGCCCTTGCGCGCGTCGGGCAGGTTCCAGGGGTAGCCGGACTTGCCGAACGTGAGCCGGTCGCGGATCGCCCGATACTCGAACACGCCGTGCGGAATGTAGCCCACGCCAAAGGGCAGGCCTTCTGCGCGGATCGCCTTGCCGAAGTCGGCGAACGTGCAGTCGAGCTTCTTGGGGTCGATGCTGAAGGTGAATCGCCACCAACTCGGGTTCGCGCCCTTCACAACCTTGGGCGGTTTCACGCCGTCGATCTCGGCGAGCAGTTGGCACAGCCGCTCCGCGCTGCGCCGGCGCTTGGCCACGATCTGTTTGACCCTGCGGAGCTGGCAAAGCGCGACCGCGCCGGTCATCTCGTTCATGCGGTAGTTGGGGCCGAGGAAGAGGTGGTCCCGCTCGTCGCCCGCGCCGTCGCGCGGCCAGCCCTTGTCCGCGAAGAGCCGCGCGCGGCGGCCAAGCGCGTCGTCGGTGGTGATCGTATACCCGCCTTCGCCCGCGGTCACTTGCTTGGACGACTGCATGCTGAACGCACCCACGTGGCCGATCGTGCCGGCGAGCTGGCCCTTGTATTCGGAGTAGTGCGCCTGCGAGCAGTCCTCGACCACGAACAGCTTGTGCTTGCGCGCAAGGCGCATGATGGGGCCCATGTCGCACGGCTGGCCGCTGAGGTGCACCGGCATGATGGCCCGCGTCTTGTGTGAGAGCTGCTTCTCGATGGTCTTCGCGGTGATGTTGCCTGTGGCCGGGTCCACGTCCGCGAAGATGGGGATCGCGAGCTGGAAGAGGATCGGGAAGATCGTGCCCATGTCGGTGATGGGGCTCGTGATGACCTCGTCCCCGGGCTCCAGGTCGAGTGCGCCGAGCGCGGTGTGGATCGCAGTGGTGCCGCTGGTGGAGGTGATGCAATGCTTGACGCCGTACGCCTTGGCGCACTCGGCCTCGAAGTCGCGCACGAAATGGCCGTACCACTTGCCGAGGTTGCCGGTCTCGACGACCTCCTTGAGTGCGTCAAGTTCTGCTTTGCCGTAGAAGCGGCCGGTGGCGTTGCCGGCGCTGGGGAACGGTTTCGTGCGTGCGGGCTTGCCGCCGTGGATAGCGAGTTTGGCCATGGGTGCGATCTCCTGTTGTAGGGGCAAAGGGCGACGAGCCCGCCGGGGCTCGGGCGTTGGGGAGTGCGTGCGCGAAGTTCGCCGTCCGGCGGATGGCTTCGGCTGCCCATTCACTACACGCGCCGCGATGATAGACGTTGGATGTGATCCAATCAATACGCTAAAGTATCGCGCCGCACCGCCATCCCTTTCTCCATCCGTGGGGTCGCCCTGCTATCTGTGGGATGCAGCCCGATCCAATGCGTGGAGCCAAGAGCCAACGAGGAGCCGTTGACATGCCATCCGACCTCGCGCTACTGCCCCCGCCGATCCACTTCGAGCTTGGCCCTGAGTACGCAGACGACGCTCGCCCGTTCCAGGGCATTCCGAGCATCGAGCGCGCGGCCAACGGCCGGCTCTGGGCCACGTGGTACACCGGCGGCCCGGGCGAAGGGCCGGAGAACTACGTCACCTGCGTCACGAGCGGCGACGACGGCCGCACGTGGTCCGGGCTGAAGCTCGCGATCGATCCGCCGGAGGACGTGCGCGCGTTCGACCCTGAGGTATGGATCGATCCCGCGGGCCGGCTGTGGCTCTTCTGGGCGCAGGGCTACTCCTGGTGGGACGGCCGCGCCGGGGTCTGGGCGATCACGACCGACGAACCTGGTGCGGAAGACCCCGCGTGGTCCAAGCCCAGGCGCTTGTGCAACGGCATCATGATGTGCAAGCCGACCGCGCTCTCCACCGGCGAGTGGCTGCTGCCCGCGGCCGTGTGGGAACGCGACGCGAACTCGAGCGGCGAGGGCAAGCAGTTCCGGCTCGACGATGAGATCGGCGCGAACGTGGTCTGCTCGACCGACCAGGGCGCGACGTGGTCTTACCGCGGCGGCGCGCAAGTGCCGCAGCGCGTGTTCGACGAACACATGATCGTGGAGCACCGCGATGGCCGGCTGTCCGTGTTCGTGCGCACGGAGTACGGCATCGGCGAAAGCACGTCGACGGACCGCGGCAAGACGTGGGGCCCGGGCCGGCCGTCGAACATCCCCCACGTGAACTCGCGCTTCTTCGTGCGCCGGCTCAACTCAGGCAATCTGCTCGCGGTCACGCACCTGCCCCCAGACGGCAAGACGCGCTCGCACTTGATGGCGCACCTCTCCACCGACGATGGCTGCTCGTGGCGCGGAGGGTTCATGATCGACGAGCGCCCCAATGTGTCGTACCCCGACGGCGTGCAGGCCCCGGACGGCACGATCTACATCATCTACGACTTCGAGCGCACCGGCGCGAAGCAGATCCTCATGGCCACGTTCACCGAGGAGGACGTGGCCGCGGGCCAAGCCATGTCGGACAAAGTGCGGCAGCGCGTCGTGGTGAACCAGGCAAGGGGCGCTACTTCACAGTCTTGAGGATCGCCTTATCTGATCCGCCGAAGCGGCGGCGACTTCCACGAAATCGCTGATCCAACAAACGGGTTGCGGTTTTCCGCGGGGGTGGCGCAGCTCGAACCCCGAACACCCACGATCGACAACTCGCCGCGATGGGAGAATCACGCTCCAATCGCATCGCCTGCCGATGGCGTGCCGCGTGCCGAACAGTATTGGGCGCCGTCTCAGTCTGAGGACATGGTTGACCATGAGGCCCCCCCCTGCCCATCTTCCGCGCGTGGCGCGTCGATACGCACGAGGATGCTCGCCTGCGTTGGCCGCACTGGCGGCCGCGGGCGTGCTGGCGCGAGGGCGGCCATGGGAAGGCCTGTCTCCTCATGGATCAGTTGCGCCACGAGTTGGCCGCAGGTGCGGCCTTGGCAAATGCCCATGCCGGCGCGGGTCATGCGCTTGACCTCGTCCACGATGCGAGCGCCCTCGCTGATCGCCGCGAGGATCTCGCCGCGCGTAATCTCGCCGCACCGGCACACCAGCACGTCGTCTTGATTCTCTACCATCGGATGTGCCTCACGGTCGAGAGCAGGTCTTTGGCCACCGCCACGGTCACCACTGGGGTGGCGTCGAACGCCTTGGGGTTGCGCACGCGCACGACGCGGCCTTCGCCCACGTCTTGGCCATCGCGGTCGAGCGCGCGCACGGTTTGCCCTTCGGTCGGCAAGGGCAGGAACTCGTACGGAATCGAGACCGCGCCTTGGTCGTCGCTGAATGTGGGGTCGATCAGGAAAATCGCAAGCCCAGGGCACGCGGCCACACACCGCGCGCAGGCCGTGCATTTGTCGGGATCAAAGCGCGGGATGCGTATGATGGGATCGCCGACTTCAATCGCGCCCGCCGGGCAAGCGGTCTCGCAGGGATTACATGGGATCTCCTGTGGACACTCGATCGCGACGTAGGGCCGGTCGGTAAGGATTGGAGAGGTATCACCAGCATGACAATTACGGACTTGTCCAAGTCCGTAATTGTCATGTGGGGACGGCGTCGGCCGGTCGTCCGCGGCCACGGCGGCGAAGAGCCTTCGTTTCGCCTCGCCTCGCCGCTCTCCGAATGGGCCGATGCGCAACGCGGCCGCGTCGGCTTCGATGATCTTCCGGCGTTCCGCCGCGGCTTCGGGCGCGATCTTGCCCAAGTCCTCCGCGGCGGAGAGGCCGGCGAGGCGCCCCTCCTCCATGGCGGTTGAGGCCTCTTCGATCCCAGCCACGTCGCCGGCCGCGTACAGGCCCGCGACGGTCGTCTCCATGCGCCGGTCGTGCTTGGGGAAATGGCCGCCAAGGACCGCGTCGTAGACGAGCGCACACCCGGCCGCGCCGGCCAGCTCGATCGCGGGCGAGAGGCCGACCGCGAGCGCGATGAGGTCGGCGTCGTAACGTTGCTCCGTGCCGTCGATGGGCTGCCACTGGTCGTCGAGTTGCTGGAGCACCGCGGCCTCGACGTGGGCCATGCCTTCGGCTCGCGCGACAGTGTGCCGCGTCAGGATGGGGATGCCCATGCGCCGAATCTTGGCTGCGTGGACTTCGTACCCGCCCACCTTCGGCGCGGCCTCCGCGACCGCGAGCACGTCGATGCCTGCCTGCGCCATCTGGTACGCGACGATGAGCCCTACGTTGCCCGCGCCCAGCACGACCGCTCGCCGGCCGGGCCGCACGCGGTGGTAGTTGATGAGCGTCTGCACCGCGCCGGCGCCCATGACCCCGGGGAGCGTCCAGCCCGGGAAGCTCAAACTGCGTTCGGACGCGCCCGTGGCGAGGACGATTCGCCCGGCCTTGACCGAGCCGCCTTGCGTGCGGGACGCGAGCCCGAGCCAGTGGTGCGGGAAGATGCCCCACACCGCGGTGTCGAGCAGCACGCGCACGCCTTGCGCGTCCAGCTCCGCGAGGAGGTCGCGGCCGATCCCGAAGCCGCGTTGGCCGGCGCGGTGGGCTTGGGAGCCGAAAAACTTGTGGATCTGCTTGAAGAGTTGGCCCCCGGGTTTGGGCTTCTCGTCGATGAGCAGCACATCCGCTCCATGGCGGCGCGCTTCGAGCGCGGCCATGAGTCCCGCGGGGCCTGCGCCCACGACGACAACCTCGGCCTGCATGTTGTTCCCAAGCGGCTCCGCGGGCATCACTCGCCCTCCTCGCCGATCCGCCACTCGCCCAGTCCGCGCTGGGTCTGCACGACCATTCCCGGCTTAGCGAGCGTGATGCAGGTGCGCACGTTCGGCACTCCGTCCACGGTCATCGCGCAGTCCGTGCACCGGCCGATCGCGCAGAAGACTTGCCGCGGCTCGTCGAGCTTGTGCGTGTGCCGAAAGACCTTCACGCCGTTCGCGATCAGAGCGGCCGCGATGGTGTCGCCTTCGCGCGCGGGCAGAGCCTGGCCGTCGAACACGATCTCGAAGGTCTTCGCCTGAGGGAGGTCTCCGAGGATGGGATGTTGGGTGATTCGCATGGGCATGGTGTCGAGGCCGCCAGGGCGCGGGTGCGAGGTCATGAACCACGGACCGCATCGTGTCCCCATTGCATCATCTCGCGAGTTCAACAACCGCCACGTCCTCCGCCTCCAGCGGGATGCGCATCGTGCCGCCTTGGATGGCGATGTCCCGGCCGCGCACGAGATCCCGGGCGCCGGCCGCGCGCAACCCGTCGAGTTGCACCACGGCCGTGCGCGGCTTGCCCGCGTCGTTGAACACGGTGAGATACTTCTCGCCGAACCGCTCGACGAGCACCTTCGGGTCGTTGGAGCGTGCGAGGGTGATCGGCCGCCAGCCGGCTTGGGCGACGAGCTTGCAGAGCGGGATGTATTTCTTGAAGAGTGGGCGATCCCGATTGTAGAGGTTCGGCCGCTTGAAGTAATGGCCTTCGGACGCGTTGTGGCTGAAGAAGCCGGGGAACATGCCGTACGCGAGGCTCCGCTTCATGTACAGCTCGACGCGCTCGTGGGGGAACTCGTCGAACACGGTGTTCATGAGGAAGCAGAAGGGCTTGGGCCCGCAGACGGCGCGGCGGTAGATCAGGTCACGGTGCGTCATGGGCCGCCACTGGCCGTTGCGGTTCCAATTCGTCTCCGTGCCCATGACGTCCAGCCATGGCGCGAGCCAGCACAGACGGCTGGGCGTGCTGTTGGCCATCATCAGCTTGCCCATGCTGTGGATGCGCTCGGCCATGGTGCGCACATACTCGCACACGACCAGCCCGCGGAACGCGGCCGGTTTCTTCGAGTTGTGGCCGAACGTGAGCGGTGTTTGCATCGCGGCGAAGTGGCCGCGGCGGAAGTCTAACGCCGCGGTCACGTACCCCTCGCTCGAATCGATGTACTCGCCGTCGAGGTCCGCCTTGCGCTGATTGCCATAGTGCTTGGCCACATAGTCCGCGTTCCATGCGAGCTTCCAGTCCGTCACGTCGCCCTTCACGCCCGGCGCGCTGTTGACGCTCCACACCGCGCCGTTGCACCAGGGCGTGTTTCTGAAGCGCACGCAGTACTGGCCGTTTTCGTCGTAGTACGCGCAATTGAAGAACGACTTCGCGCGCTGCGCGTTGTGGCCCTTGCCGGCCGCAAGCTTCTTCGCATACGCGATTGCGGTCTCCATGTCTCGCGGCATGTCCTTGCTCATGCGCATCCACCAGGTGTGCGGCTCGGTGTAGCGGAACGTGAGGAAGCCGTGCTGGTCGTCCCAGCCGGTCTCGTTGTCCCCTTCCTTAAACTTGAACCCGAAATCCTCCCAACCCTGCACCTCGCTGATCTTCGCGAAGGGCATCCAGATGCCCTGCTCCGGCGTGCGGCATCGGAAGTAGTCGGGGAACGTGTCGTAGTACTTCTGGAGCGCCGCGCGGAAGCCCCACGTCGCGTCGAAGTCGTAGTAGCACAGCCGCACCTCGGCCGACGGCTTCTCCGGCGCGAGTCCGAGGTCGTAGGCGATGAGCAACTCGCGCGAGCCAGCCGCGTATGCGAGCCGGTATACGGCCGGCTTGCCCATGTCGATGCCGATCGCGCGGCCGGCTTTGCCCTGGGCGACCGCGGCGAGGGGGTACTTGGACAGCCGCGTCGTGCCGACGGCCGCGAAGCGCGAGGTGATCGAGTATTCGGACGGCGGCTCGGTCGCCTGCGTCCTCTGGGGATCCGCGAGCCAGGTCCAGTCGCTTCCCTGCACGGGGACCATGTACACCAGCGTCACCGCTCTGTCTTTGCCGGTGGTGTCGGTGAGCTTCGCGTCGACGAACGTCACGCCGCCTTTGCTCGTCTTCTTCGTCTCCAGCCGAAGACCGAGCGCTTGGCGGCCTTGTGCGGACGCGTCGAACGTGACGAAGTCGGAGTTGGCGGCCACGTCGCGCACCGCGAAGCCCTCGAACGGCTTGCTTTCCACGGCCACGGGTATACCGTCGAACATGCACGAGCCCCGCGGGGGCTTGACCTGGTAGAGCTTGGGCGCTCGGAACCACGCCTTGCCCGTGCGCCGGCGCATGAGCATGTGGAACGCGACGGTGCGCACCGGCTTGGCCGGCAACACGACCACTTCGCGGCGCTCCCAATCGTGGGCGCCGGGGCTGAACGCCGCGATCTGGCCCCAGAGCGGGGTGCCATCGGTGTAGACCAGATCGAGGTAGAGCGCGTAGTCGCCGCGGCCGCCGGGGCTGACGGCCTCCGCCTTGCTCCAGGCCACGGCCACGATGGGCCGAGGTTTAGTTTGGTTGAGTTCCACCGTCTGCGACGCGCCGCGGTGGGCAGGCGTATCGCCGTTGTCGCACACGAACATGTCGCCTTCGCGCACGAACCCCTTCTGCCATGGGCCCCACGCGTCTGGCTTGAGCAGATTCGTTCCTGTGTCTTGTGCGCGGAGCACCCTCTTGGCCGTCGCGGCCGGCGCGAGGGACGATGCCGCGAGCATGAGCGCTATGGCGAGGGGGAAGCGTCTGGACATGGTGTGATCCTCCTGATGTTTGATACGACGTATCAGATGGGGGCCATCGATTATGCCATATGCAGGCCGCGTATGCATCCCCTGGCGCCCCTCCCGAAGGTTGTCAACCTTCGGGAGGTTTGCTGCACTTCCGGTGGGAGCCTCCCGAAGGCTTCGAGCCTTTGGAAGGGGGGCGTTCCAATCCATTCGTTGCCTCGTGTTGTGTTTGGGATAGCAACGAATCGATGGAACGCAGCGAATGGGCAGAAGTCCCGTCGTAAGCTGACGGCGGAGATTCTCCTACAATTCTGTCGGAGGCCTCGGCTATAATGGCGCCAGTCAGGAATCATCCATCTCGTGCAGTCCGCGCCATCGCCGCCCTTCCCCTTCTTCGCGGTGGCCGCAGCAGGGAAGACAAACTCATGGGCCAGCAGGAAGCTCCAGACAACGGGCAAGCCGACGCTGGACAAACATATCTTGCTCATGGAGAAAACGACAACGGTCAGGTTGACCCACTCGCAGTGCATCTCCGACGCGTGGCGGAATTGGCGGCAGACTTTGGCGGCCCATTGGGGATCGGCCCATCCGCGTACACGACAGGCTTGCTGCATGACCTAGGGAAATTCAGGGACGCGTTTCAACAATATTTGCACCACCAACGCCCTGGAGGAGTGGATACGCATCATGCGGTCTACGGGGCTAAGTGCGCGTTCGATCACAACTGGACCGCAGCCGCTTTTGCCGTTGCTGGTCATCACGCGGGCTTGCACGACTTGACTGATCTCCAAAACTTCGTCGACGATCCCAAGTACTCCGCCGAATCGGAGCAGCCCTGCCTCCTGCGCTTGTTTGAAGAAGCCGTCGGTCCTCTGCCTCTCGACCCGGCGATGCCGGCCTTTATTGCCGACAATCCCACTCGCTTCGAGTTCTACACCCGCATGATCTTCTCTTGCCTGGTCGATGCCGACTACTTGGCCACGGAATCGCACTACATGGGCAGGGATCGCGAAGTTGTCCGCCTGGCGGATGTTTGCGATGCGCTGCTGGATCGCTTGCTCGCTGAACGTGCAGGCAAGCCGCGCACTGGCCATGTGAACGAGATTCGCCATCGAATCTTCGACCAATGTCTCCACAACGCCAAGCGCCCACAAGGCTTCTTCTCGCTCACAGCGCCTACAGGTGGCGGCAAAACGCTCAGCGGCATGGCCTTCGCCCTCGCTCATGCAAAACTGCACAAACTCGACCGCGTCATCGTCGTCATCCCGTATCTCTCCATCATCGAGCAAAACGCGGCTGAGTATCGCCGAATCCTCGATCCCGACGACCGCGGCCTCATCGTCGAACATCATTCCGCTGTCTCTCCAACTGAGTCGACGGACGAATGCGAGCCGGCGCCCATCGCCCTAGCCACGGAAAACTGGGACGCGCCGATCATCGTCACGACCTCCGTGCAGTTTATCGAGTCCCTCTTTGCTTCCTCGCCAAGAAAATGTCGCAAACTGCACAACATCGTCAATTCCGTTGTCGTGCTCGACGAAGTACAGACCTTCCCCACTCACCTCCTCAATCCGCTTCTGAGCGTCATTCGAGAACTCAAAGAACACTACCGCGTGAGTTTCCTTTTCATGACCGCCACGCAACCCGCTTTTCGCCGCGGTCCCACGTTGACGGAAGGATTTGACGCGGGCGAAATCACAGAAATCACGGAGGACACGCCGCAGGTCTTCTCCGCGCTGCGCCGGGTCACTTACGAAAACGCTGCCGAGTTGGACTGGGCAGCGCTAGCGGAACGAATGGCGGGCCTGCCCCAAGTCCTCTGCGTCGTGAACGTGCGCAAGCACGCGTTTGTTCTCTGGGAAAAGCTGCGAAGCCTCCTTGCCCCAAATGAGCGCGGGGGCCTTTTCCACCTCTCGTCAGCCATGTGCCCGGAGCACCGGCTCGATGTGCTTGGCCAGATCGACACCCCCCGCGAGGGCAGCATTCGCCAGCGCCTCAAGGCGGGCTTGCCCTGTCGCGTCGTCGCCACCCAACTGGTCGAAGCGGGCGTCGACTTCGATTTTCCCGTCGTGTTTCGCGCATTGGGGCCGCTCGACTCCATTGTCCAGGCGGCTGGGCGATGCAACCGCGAGGGAAAGCTCTGCGATGCGAGCGGCAAGCCCGCACGCGGCCAGGTCATCCTCTTCACGCCCCAAGAACACGTCCTGCCGCCCGGCGTCTACAAGACAGCGGCGAACCACACGGCCGCGTTCCTTGAACGCATCGGCCTCGAACGGCTAGCCGTTGACCCGCATGTGTTCGCGGATTACTTCACCGCTTTGTTTCCCCTAACAGCGACGGACTACGCGGCCAGACGTGAGGGAACCATTCAGGAAGACCGGGCGAGCCTTCGCTTCCGGGAAGTCTCCCGAAAGGCCAAGGTCATCCGCGACGACGGCGTGCCCGTTGTCGTGGAGTACGGCCATGGCGAAGCCCTTATTGAGCGTATCCGCTCCCGTCCTCTCACCCGCGATCGGCCGCGGTTCGACTGTTACGACCTTCGACGCTTGCAGCGCTTCATGGTGAACGTGCGCCGACGCGACTTCGACTACATGCAGCACGTTGGTCTCGTGTCGCCGCTGCTGCCCAACTTGAACGTATTCGTGCTCGAAAAGGGCTGCTACCACGAGCACTTGGGTCTCCTCATGAATCAACATCCATTGGAGGAATTGTGCGGTGTATGACAATCGTGTGTCTGTGCGAGTGTGGGGCGATTTCGCCTGCTTCACTCGCCCTGAAATGAAAGTCGAGCGTGTCAGCTATCCCATCATGACGCCCTCGGCCGCCCGCGGCATCCTCGAAGCTATCTTCTGGGAGCCGCAGATGTACTACCTCATCGATTCGATTCGCGTCGTCAGAAAGGGGCGATGGGTTTCGTTTCGTCGGAATGAAGTCATGGCCAAAGCAAGCATTCGCAACGCACAAACCTGGATGAAAACCCCCGACAAGTTCTCACCCATCCAGGCCGGCGGGGGCGCGCCGGACGGCACGCAGCGCAACATGCTCGCGCTGGAGGATGTGGAATACATTGTCACAGCCGAAATGCGCGTTTCGAATGTCGGCCAGCGCGCGGGGGAGAGGCTTCGCAAGTATCGAGATGAAGTCGAACGCCGCGCGCGCAAAGGCAAGTGCTTCCATCGCCCCGCGCTCGGTGTGCGGGAATTCGCGGCGGACTTCGAGTGGGTGGACGCTCCCGACGCCAAGGAGCTTGCCAACTGGGACGATGAGGATCTGGGGCTCATGCTTTACGACGTGTTCGACTGCCGCCAGCGCGCCGAGGGCTTTCGATGGTTCTCTGACGAGGAGATGAAGGGCGCCCGACACGCTCGCAAATCGCACATCGACTCATTGGCCAAACGCGAGCGTCGCGCCGCGGCCAAACAGCCCCTTCCCCGATTCGAGGGCGCCATGCTCCGTCCTCTGCCCGCGTTCTTCCATGCCAAAGTGAAAAGCGCATGCATGGACTGCCACCCCGATCGCGTGCAGATCATGACGTCGCTCCAAGAGGAGAAACAGCCATGTTGATCAAATATTTGTACGACTTCGCGCAGTCGAGGAAGATCCTCGATGACCTTGCGTTCGCTCACAAACCCATCCGATGGATCATTCCGCTTGATAGCGATGGTCGTATGGCTTCCGCCGGGCTTGTGGAGACGGAGGGCGAACGCAAACGCGGCAAGGAATTCCCCGCTCCACGTACGAGCCTCGATAAGGGCAAGGGCGGCATTGCCGAGTTCCTTGCCGACGGCATCACGGCCGTCTTCGGCCTCGAATCCGACCCTCCGAAACGCGACGCGCTACCGGAGCAACGTCGGCAAAAACGAGACGCCAACAACGCGGCCAAGTACGACCACTTTTGGAGCCAAATCCAAGACGCCTACGAGCAAACTCATCATGCTCCGCTGCGGGCGATCCTCGCGTTTCGGGGGTCTATTCGGAACGGCGTCCCTTTCCTTCGATACGGGCCGAAAGAAGGCGCCGACGCCCCGAACGAAAAGGCGCATTGGTGGGTTCGCACAGCCGCCGGCCAGGAAGAACGCCTCGGCAACGGCGATCAATTTACGTTTCAGGTCGATGGCCAACTCCCCTTGCTGGACGAAGGAGTGGTGCGGCCTCACTGGCGCGCAAGATATGCGGAAGAACTCGCGGAAAAGGACAGCGAGTCGCCAGAAGGCCTCTGCATGGTCACCGGAGACCACAACGTGCCTATCGCCGCCACGCACCTGCCCAAGATCGCCGGCGTCCCCGGAACGCAGTCGTTCGGCGCATCCATCGTTTCCTTCGATAAGGAGGCCTTCACGTCCTATGGCTTCGACCAGAGCCTCAACGCGCCTGTGTCCACCCAAGCCGTCGCGGCCTACACCAATGCACTCAATCGGCTCATTGAGCGAGACGACCATTCCTACCGCATCGGTCAGACTATCCTCTGCTTCTGGGCTCGGGAGTCGGAGGTGGCGTCAAGCATCATTGCCAACTTGCTCAAGCAACCCCAGCCAGATGCTGTTGCGAAGTTTCTCAAAGCCCCTTGGGCAGGCGTCGACCGGCAGATCGTCCAACAGGATCGTTTCTTCTCGGTCACCCTCGCCGGCAACGCAGGCCGCGTTGTTGTCCGCCACTGGATGCAGACGACCGTCAGGGCCGCGGGGGAAAACCTCGCACAATGGTTCCGCGACCTGCATATCGTCGCTCTCGCCGCCCATGAGGAGAGAAGCAAACGAAGCAAGTCCCGCGCTTCGCCCGCTCAGGACAAAGAACAGATGCCGCCACTCGCGCTGTTCCGGTTGGCATGCGCCACGGTGCGCGACGCGAAAGAGCTTCAGACCGAAACGCTCGCTCAGCTCTATCGCGCAGCACTAGAGGGGAGCACTCCGTCGGTCGCCCTCATCAAACCCATCCTGCATCGTCTGCGCGCAGACTTGCAGAAGTACGGAATCAAGACGCTTCTCAATCTCTCACGATTCGCCTTGCTACGTCTTCTCCTCAACCGCAACCGAAAGGAATGTGATCCCATGATCGAACCCAAGGTCTTTGACACCGACGATGTGGCTTACAACTGCGGCCGGCTCCTCGCCGTGCTCGCAGAGACGCAAGCCAAAGCACATGGATACAGACTCGAAGGCGCCGGCGTGGCCGAACGCTACTTCGGCACGGGCTCTGTCTCGCCCGCCTCCGTCTTCCCGCTCTTGCTGCGGCTCAACCGGCACCACCTGGACAAGATCCGCAAGTCCGACCGCTTCGCAAGCCACGCGCACTTCATCGAAAACGAGATGAAGGACATCCTTTCCAAATTCCAGCCCGAAGGCGAAGGCCTGCCCCCGCAATTCCCGAGGCATCTCGACCTCCAGGCCCAAGGCCGCTTTGCCATCGGTTTCTACCAGCAAAAGGCCCACACCGACGCGCAGCGCGCCGACGCTGCAAATTCACAAACCGCCGCCACCACGGCAGACAACTAATCCCGTTTTCCTCTGTGTTCTCTGTGGCCTCTGCGGCCATTCTCTAAAAGGAGCCAA
>JAJRTI010000531.1 GCA_024278415.1 Planctomycetota bacterium
CTCCTCTGATCTGCGCAATCTGTACTACTAACGTCGAGGACATCGAAGTTTCTTTGCACTTTTCACGCGGCGGCATCCGTAAGTTGCGTGATGTCGGCCTCTTAGCGACCACCGCCCGCATGGGGGTCTGCGCCACCAAAGCCGGCAAAGCTGTCCCCATGGTCTGCGCCAATCATGCTCTGCATCCGTGGGTCGGCTCTGCCATCCGTGGGACACCTCCGACCTCTTTGGTTGCGGCCAACGGCCGCGCTAGGGGCATCTGTGGACATCTGTGTAATCGAACAGTGGATGACGCGAGGGTTGGATTGCGGGCAAAGCCCGCTTTGGCAGACTCCACCGTTCGAGAAGGCGCGACGAATGTGTCAAGTGCTACGCGGCGACCGGATCGGAAGGCCTTTGCCTTCAGTGTGGTTTGTGCTATAGGCTCGGACTACGAAGGCATTCCGAGCCACAGCGACGGTTTAACGCGAAGCTTCGCGAACCGGCTGTGCCACACAGCGGCATTGGTACGCCCCCCCTCACCACATATGGGCGAGTCGCTCTCTACGCGGGCCTGCTTGAAGCACTCCTACGCTTGCGCTATCCTGAGGGCTTTCCGCCAGCCAGCCCCACATACCTGAAGCCGGCGCTCGCGCCGGAGCCCTCGCCTTGGCCGATACAGACAAAAAATCCATCGAAGACCGCGACGACGTGAAGCTCACCTTCGGTGAGCACTTGGAGGAGCTTCGCACCCGCGTGCTCTACTCCTTCATAGCGGTCGTGGTCTGCTTCTTTCTGTGCTACGCGTTCAAGGTACAGCTCTTGGATCTCGTGCGCCGGCCGCACGACCTGACCATGAAGGCGCTGGGGCTCGACGTCAAGCTCAACGTCATCCGCTACCAAGAGGGCTTCCTCACGCTCCTCAAGATCTCGTTCATAGCGGGGCTCGTCCTAGCATCGCCGGTCATTGTCTACCAGATGTGGAAGTTCGTGTGGGTGGGGCTCGTGCCCAAGGAGCGGCGTTACGTTCGGATTTTCGCCCCTATCTCCTTCCTCAACTTCCTCATCGGCGTGCTATTTGGCTACTTCTTTCTCATCCCCATTGGATTGCGCTTCCTCCTGTCGGTGCTGGGGCCCAATGTCCAGCCCCGCATCACCATGGCGGAGTACGTGGGCTTTGTCTCGCTGCTCACGCTGATCCTCGGCCTCGTCTTCGAGCTGCCGCTCATCATGCTCTTTCTGAGCAAGATCGGCATCTTCACGTCCGAGCAGTACGCACAGCACCGGCGGCCCGCGATTCTCATCGCATTCATTCTCGGCGCGATCTTCACCCCGCCCGACCCGTTTACGCAAATCATGATGGCCATCCCCATGATCGGCCTGTACGAGATCGGCATCCTCGTGACCGGGTTCAACAAGCGCAACCTTCTGAACTTCTGCAAGGGCGTGGCCGTTGTCGTGCTCGGCATCGTGGCGTTGCTGCTGTGGGGCCACTACGCGTCTCCCGCCAAGGTGATCGCAGTCCATGGCGCGGTCCACGTCGCCGGCAGCCCAGCCAAGAAAGGCAGCCCCGCCCGTGGCTGGATTCTGACCGAAGCTGACGGCCGCATCGAATTCGTCATGGCCGACAAGAGCACGGTGAAAGCCGACTCCAACACGTCGTTGCGTGTCACCGGGGCCAGCACACTGCAAATCAAGAGGGGACGCATCTTCGTGCAGCAGTCCAGCAAGGATGGTGACTTTGTCGTGCGCACGCCAACGGGAGACGTGACCGCGCAGGGCGCCGCCTTCCAAGTCGCGGCCAACGATGTCGAGACGGTTGTCACTGTCGTTTCCGGCCACGCGGAGATCACCTACCAGGGCGTGCGCAAGCCCGTCCTGCCAGGCCGAAGGGACCGCATCACCCGCGGGGGCGTGGTGGTGGACGTGGACAACGAGCTGTCGTGGACGAAGGGCTGGGGCGCGAAGTAGGCCGGCGCTGCTCGGCCAGGACAGCCGCCCAGAGGCGAAGGCCTTGGACGCGTTTGGCGTGCGTCGTAGCCTCGTAGCCAATTTCGCCAGAATTCGGTTGATCTGTGAATCGCTTGGCCCTCCGCCCGCATGCTGGCGCATGCGGCTACAGCCCGGAGCGGAAGGCCTTCCGCTCCGGGGTTGCGGGCAAAGCCCGCCCTTCTTGAGGTGTTACCAATGGACTTCACCTACCACTTCCTGACACATCCCTTGCCACAGGATTTTCTCGACTGGTATCCATTCGACAAGCCAGAGAACTTCCACGGCGCTTCCGACCTCGCGTGGCTCCAGGGCATGCAGAAGGTGACGGGCGACCGGCTGCCTGGGCTGAGACACACGTTTGTCGTTGCCAAAGTGGGCGCGGAGTATGCCGGCGTCTGCTGGCTGTGTGAGTCCGACGCCACGCCGGATCTCGCGCACTTCGGGTGGTTCCTCATGGTCGACGAGCACCAGGGCAAGGGCGCGGGCCGCGCCATCCTCGACCAAACCATGGAGTACGTCGACTCGCGCGGCATCGAGATGACCATGCTGCCGACGCACACCACGACTGAGTTTGCGCGGGCCATGTACCGGCGCAGGGGCTTCCGCGATTTCTTCGTCGAGGCTGGCGGCACGGCCTGCTGGATGGTCAGGGCTCCGGAGGGCCACTACGAGGCCTACTTCACCGCCAGTGCCGACCTCGCGTGCGGCGATTTTGAGGCGAGCGACTACATCGCGCTCGACTACCTGCTACACGGCGCGCAGTGGTATCCCCGTCGCGGACAGACCCAATCCAGGCTTTACCCGTTGGGCCTCTTCGGCGGCGTCCGCATGGTCAGCTTCAAGCAGACATGGGAGGGCTGCCGGCTCTTCGCCGCACGCCGGGACGGCCGCCTCATGGCCGTGGCGGTCGTGAAGGATGGCGAGTTCGACTTCTACTCGCACGATCCGGCCGCGTCCGCGGCGCTCGTCGAGCACGTGCTGAGGCACACGCCCCGACCGCTAAAGTGCCCTGTCGCCCTGAGCGACATCTGGAAACGGCTCCTTGTGGAGGATGCAGGGCTCAAGCCGCGGAGCACGCATGAGGCACAAGGGCCGGGAGGCCAACACATCCCGTTCGACGTTTATTGGGCCACGTAAACGTCTCCGGCTATTCTCCGCTCCGGCGCCGGTAGCCGCGTGCGCCAGCATGTGGGCGTTGGCTGCTCTTGGATTCTCAGGCCTCCAACCCCGCAGCCTGGCGGCCGCGGCGACTCGCTAATTGACCAGGCTTGGGAGCTTTACCCCGCCAGCACGCCCTTCACGAACGCGACGCTCTTTGCTGCGTCCTCCTTGTCTGTGCCCACGCCGCCACACTCGATGGAGATGCAGCCGTCATAGCCGCGGGCCACGAGCTTGCGGATCGTCGGGCCGTTGTCCACCTCGCCCTCGCCCAGCGGCACCATGCCGAAGCTCTCGCCCTTGGGTACCACGTCTTTGAGATGCACGTGCGCAATCGTGTCGGCCAGTTCGTCGAACGCCGCGTCCCAATCCTTGCCCACGTAGCGGAAGTTGCCCACGTCGAACGTGAACTTCAGGCGCTCATCGCCCGCGGCCGCCATAATCTCCCGCGCGTGCTCAACCGTGCCGATGTACTCGCCGGCCGGGCCGCCTCGGTTCTCGAAGGTCACCGTCACGCCATAGTCCTCGGCAATGGGGACGCTCTCGCCGAGGCCGATTCCGAACTCCCGGCGCCAATCCTCCGGTCCCTGGTCGTTCGTGGGGCTGCCCAGCATGACGCAGGGGCACTTCACTTGGCTCAGCTTGTCGAACAGCGCACACAGGGCCTCCTCCCGCTCCGCCTTGGCCTCGCCCCCTCTCGTCACGAGATCCAAGGCTGTATTGCAGCATGCCACAGTCAGGCCAGTCTCCTCCAAGGCCGCGGCCGTAGCCGGGATGTCCTGCTCGGGGTCGCCCCAATGCCGCTCGGTGAGGTCGATTGCGTCGATCCCAAGCTCGGCGCAGACCCGCACGATACCCGCCACGTCAATCTCGCCGGCGGTAATGGATCGGTTGAACGAGTACGTCATCATGCCAATGGTCGCAATCGCCATGCTGGGGCTCCTGGGTTTGGGAGGACTTGTTTCGCCTGGAGCGCACATGATACCTTGGCGCGGCTATGAGTCAAGCTCGCGGGGCTCGACCGCTTGACGAGCCGCCCCTCAGCCTGCTTTAATAGCCGATTCAATACCCATCGCCAAACTAGCACTCAAGCCACGAAGGGAGCCCTTGGCTGATGCCAAGCAAACTCGTCATTGTCGAGTCGCCCGCCAAGGCGAAAACCATAAACAAAATACTGGGCAACGCTTACAGCGTTAAGGCCTCCATGGGCCACGTGCGTGATCTCCCGCAGAAGCGCATAGGCGTGGATGTGGAGAACAACTTCGAGCCCTACTACCAGGTCATCCCCAGCCGGCAGAAGCACGTCAATGAACTCAAACGCGTCGCGGCCAAGGCGAGCGAGGTCTACATGGCAACGGACATGGACCGCGAGGGCGAGGCCATCGCCTGGCACCTCGTGGCCGCGCTCGAAGTCGAAGATAAGACCGTCCATCGCGTCATGTTCAACGAGATCACCAAGCGGGCCATCACCGCGGCGTTTGAGCAGCCCATGGCTCTGAACATGGACAAGATTAACGCCCAGCAGGCGAGGCGTATCCTCGACCGGCTCGTGGGCTACCAGATCAGCCCGTTGCTCTGGAAGAAGGGCCTTCGGGGCAAGAGCGCCGGCCGCGTACAATCCGTGGCCGTGAGGCTCATCGTCGAGCGGGAGCGCGAGATCCAAGCCTTTGTCACGGAGGAATACTGGCGGATCACGGCCCAACTCCTTGGCGGCAAGACCGATACCGAGCCCGGCCAGGAGTTCATGGCCGAACTGCTCAAGATCGACGGCGAAGATATCAAGATCGGCGAGGAGGCGATCGCCAAGCAAGTCGTGGAGGAACTCGAATCTGCGCAGTACGTGGTCGTCAAGGTCGACAAGAAGGAGAAGAAAGGCAAGCCTGCCCCCCCCTTCCACACCAGTAGCCTCCAGCAGCGCGCGTCCACCGTCATGCGCTTCAGCGCGAGCCGCACCATGCGCATCGCGCAGCAGCTCTACGAGGGCGTCGACGTCGGGGACGAAGGCACCGTCGGCCTCATCACCTACATGCGAACCGACTCGTTTCGCGTCGCCGACGAAGCTATCGACGCTTGCCGAGAGGTTATCGCACAGAAATATGGCGACAAATACCTGCCCGCCAAGCCCAACGTCTACAAGTCCCGCAAGCAGGCTCAAGGCGCACATGAGGCGATCCGGCCCACCGACGTGACCCGCACGCCGGAGGATATGAAGTCTCACCTCAACAACGATCAATTGCGCCTGTACAAGCTCATCTGGGAGCGTTTCGTCGCAAGCCAGATGAAGCCAGCCGTGTACAACGTGACCGAGGCCGAAATCCAGGCCGGCCGGGGCCTGTTCACGGCGCGGGGCCGCGAGCTGCTCTTCCCAGGCCACCTCGTTGTCATGGGCAAAGCCGAACAGGACGAGAAAGACCAACTCTTGCCCGAACTCTCGGTAGACCAGATTGTCGAGCTACTCAAGCTCGACCCGACGCAACACTTCACCAAACCGCCGCCGCGCTACAGCGAGGCGAGCCTCGTGCGCACGCTTGAGCGCAACGGCGTCGGCCGGCCCAGCACGTACGCACCCATCCTGTCCCGTATTCAGCAAGTCGGGTACGTCGAGTTGAAGGAGCGCCAATTCCACGCAACCGAAATCGGCATGATCGTGACCGATCTGCTCGTGCAGCACTTCGCGGACATCCTCAACATCGAGTTCACGTCTCACATGGAGGAAGAACTCGACCGCATCGAGGAGGAACACAAGGACTGGCACGAGGTGCTGCGTGAATTCTACGAGCCGTTCGCCAAGGATCTGGAAGCGGCCACCCACGAGATGGTCCACGTGACCGACATGCTGCCCAAGGTGGACATCAAGTGCGAGAAGTGCGGCGAGCCCATGGTCATGCGCATTAGCCGGCAGGGCCGGTTCCTGGGCTGCTCTGGCTATCCGGACTGCAAGAACATCAAACCGGTGGACGAGAACGGCAACATTCTCGAGCCCAAGGTTGCGGACGAGCCATGCGAGAAGTGTGGTTCGGTGATGGTCGTCAAGACGGGCCGGCACGGGCCCTTCCTCGCGTGCAGTGGCTACCCGGAGTGCAAGAACACCAAGCCGCTCACCAAAGAGGGCGAGCCCCTCCCGAAGACCGATGAGAAATGCGAAGCGTGCGGCGCGCCCATGGTCGTGCGCACCAGCCGGAGGGGGCCGTTCCTTGGGTGTTCAGCCTATCCAGAATGCCGCAACACGAAGCCACTCGATGGCGGAGAGCCCGAGACCACGGACGAGAAGTGTGAGAAATGCGGCAAGCCCATGGTTGTCAAGGCCGGTCGGCGAGGCAAGTTCCTCGCGTGCAGCGGCTACCCAGAGTGCAAAAACACCAAACAAGCGCCCAAGGGCACCAGCGCAAGCCAAAAGACGGACCTCTTCTGCGACAAGTGCGGAAAGCCCATGGCCATCAAGAGCGGCCGTCGCGGCAAATTCATCGCCTGCACAGGCTATCCCAAGTGCAAGAACGCACAGCCCCTCCCAACGGGCACGGCCTGCCCCAAGTGCGAAAGCGAGATCGTCGAACACGAGAACGAGGACGGCGCCATCACCTTCCGCTGCTCCAAGCACCCCGAGTGTGACCATAAGACGGTCCTGGGGGCCGCGCCCGACGCCAAGGCGGAGCCCAAGACCGAGGCTGAAGCCGAACCCGAAGCGGATGACACGCCTGACGAGGAATAGGAGCCTCCCCGTGCCAAAAACCAAATACGGCTGCGCAGTCTGGGGCTGCGGATGGGTCTCCAGCGGCCACATCAACGCATACCTCCAACACCCCGACTGCGAAGTCGTCGCCATCGGCAGCCGCCGGGAGGAGAGCGTCAAGGCCAAGCAAGCCGAGTTCGGCATCGAGACCGCGGTCTACTCCGATTTCGACGCGCTCCTCCAAGACGACCGCGTGGACATCGTCTCCATCTGCACGCCCAACTACCTCCACGCATCGGAGACGATCCGAGCGGCGAAGGCCGGGAAGCACATTTTCATCGAGAAACCCATCGCCACCACGCCCGAAGACATCGGGGCCATGTGCGCGGCCGTGGACGAGGCCGGCGTGCGCACCCTGGTCGGCTTCGTCTTGCGGTTCAACCCGCTCGTGAAGCTTCAGCGCAAGCTCGTGGCCGAGGGCGAGTTGGGCAAGGTGTTCCTGCTCAACGTCGACTACTGGTACGGCCGCGAGCGGCCGGGCTGGATGGCGCACAAGCAAGAGACCGGCGGAGCGTTCATCCTCGCCGGGTGCCACTCGGTCGACGTCGCGCGCTTCATCGCCGGCAGCGACATCATTGAGGTCCGCGGGGCCGACGCCATGGTCGGCGACTACTACGAATACCCGCCGGTGGAGACCGCGCAGGTCAAATTCGCCAACGGGGCGCTCGGCGTCTTCTCCTGCGCGTTGGAGGGATGCAGCCCATACACGGCGAACGTCCACGTGCTCGGAGAGCGGGGCACGATCGTGAACGACAAGTTCTTCCTCAAGCGCTTCGAGGGCCAGGCCGACTACTTCACGCTCGACACCGGCGCGAAGAAATCGGGAGACATCTACACCCACCCCTTCCCCGCGATGGTCGAGCACTTCGTCGAGTGCATCCGCGAAGGCAAAGAGTCGCCGCACAACCTCGCGGACGCGGTCAACGCGCACCTGTGTTGCATCGCGATCCGCAAGAGCGCGGAAGCCGGTGGGCAGTTGCTGCGGATCGAAGGACGCGCCCTAAAGGGCTAGCCCGCCGGCCGCAGCACAAAACTCACCGCGCTGCCGCCCCGGTCCACCGCATTCACCAGCACCGCGTCCAGCGCGCCCTCATGGGGGGCGTCAACGAGGGGAAGCAGGAAGCTGCCTTCGTCCGCTTCCGGCGTCGGCGGCACGACGCTGTTGGAGACCGCCAGCGCTCCCGCTGCCACGAGCGCCGGCCCGCCGGCCGCAAACGTCTCGCCCAGCCCCCCCTTGATCGCCGTCACCGCCACGTCCCGCAGCGCGGCGCCTGCAACGTCGCTGATGGCCGCGGCTTCCGCGTCGTCCAGATCGAGCGAGCCGTTGCCGGCCGCGAAGATCGCGTCCGCACCTTGCAGGCCGGCCTTCTCCTTCGCCTTGCGCATGGCCGAGCCGATTCGCGCCGGCAAATCATGCCCCCCGCCCACGCCGCAGCCGGCCAACTGCGCCAGGGGCTGCGCCCCCCGACTGCTCGCGCTGCCAGCCCGTTCCAAGACCAACACGACGCTTGCCTCGCCCGGCACGAAGCCGTTTCTATCCTCATGGAACGGCACCGAAGCGTCGTCGCCGGCCCATCCGGCCAGCCCGCAGCCTTGCAGCACGAACGCGGAAAGCGCGTCCACGCCCGCCGCGAGCATCACGTCCGCCCGGCCGACGCGCAGGCACTGCGCCGCCCACGCGAGCGCGTCCGCGCCGGCCGTCATGCCGGACGTGAAGTTCGCGTGGGGGCCCTTGATCTCGTACTCGATGGACAGCAGGCTCGCGGTGGTGTTCGCATACGCATGAGGGAAGAGGATCGGTGGCGCGAGCTTAGGGCCCTTCTCCAGCATGGCCGCGTGGAACGTCTGCATCGTGCCGGTGTTGCCCCAGCACGTGCCGAGCGCCAGCCCCACGCGCTCCGGCGCGCTCGACGGCAACGCCAGCTTGGCGTCATCGAGCGCGAGCTTCAACGCCGCGAACGCGAGTTCGCTGTGCCGGTCCAAGTAATTCTTCTCCGACGGCAAGTAATCCGCGAC
>JAJRTI010000532.1 GCA_024278415.1 Planctomycetota bacterium
CGTGAAGCGTGAAGCGTGAAGCGTGAAGCGTGAAACGTAAAACGTGAAACATCGCGCGGCTTTCAGCCGCAACCAAATATTGGCCGTCTGCGCGCGTTCGCGCCTGTGACAGGCGGACGAATGCCATCCTCCAGTCCCAGCATATTAATTCATCAACTTGCGACACTCGCCGCGTAAGAATCTTCTCAGGAAAACAAGACTTTTGACGTTAGCTGTGTAAAGCGCCGACACAGAGCAGGCATCCTCCCTACGCTTTACGCTTTACGCTTTACGCTTTACGTTTTACGCCCTCTCTCCCCATGCCCCCCTCCCGCAAACTCGGCCTTTTCTACGCGACGTTCGCCTCTGCAACGTGGGGCACGGTGTTCGTGCTGTCCAAGTGGCTCCTCCGCGCGAGCGAGGGGTTGTCGATCTACACGCTCGCGTTCTGGCGGTTTGCGGTTTGCTCGGCGGCCCTGTGGGCCATGCTTGCGGCCACCGGCCGCGTGGGCAAGGCGCTCCGCGCGCTGCGCGCGCATCCCGTGCGTTTCGGGCTCATGGGGCTGCTCGGCGGGTATGCGATGTATCTGCTCGTGCTGCTGTCGCTCCGGCATACCATGGCCAACACGACGCAGATCATCATGAACAGCAACGCGGTCTTCATCGCGCCGCTTGCGTTGCTCATTGGCGAGCGCATCAAGCCGCGGGGCATGGCGGGGCTTGCGCTCGGCGTGGCCGGGTGCGCGATCGTCGTGTTCGCCTCTGCCGGCGCGGCCGAGCAGAAGGAGTATCATCACGTGCTCGGCGGAACGCTGGCCGCGCTGGGGGGCCTGTCGTGGGCCGGCTACACCGTGGCGGGCCGGGACGTGATCCGCAAGCACGGCGGCATCGAGTGCACCGCCATCTCCATGACCATCGGCCTCGCGCTCCTGGCGGCCACCGTGCCCGCTGTGGGCAGCCCCTTCGCGATCACGACGCCGCAGGCCTGGCCGATCCTCTACCTGGGGCTCGTGCCGACCGCGCTGGGATTCGCCGCATGGTTCAAGGCCATGGAGGCGCTGCCCGCGAACGTGGTGGGGCCGTTCCAATTCCTCACGCCGGTGATCGGCGTTGGGCTCGCCGCGTGCTTCCTCCACGAGGAAGTCACGTGGCCGATTGCGTTAGGTGCGCTCATGACGTTTGCGGGCGTGTATTTCTCCTCGTCGGAGTGAGGCAGGCGGTTTTCGGTTGTCGACACCGACAACCGAAAACCGACGATGTGGTGCGCGTTGCCGCACGACAGGCGAGTTCTACTCGGCGGATTGACTTCCCTGGGGGAGCCCAACTACAATCCCCCCCTCACCGCCGCGACCCCTCGCCGGAGCACGCGCATGACGCTCATCCAACGCCTCCTCCACTCGTGTACCCAGCACCCCGACCGCGTCGCGATGGTCAACGAAGACGGGTCGAGCCTGACGTACGCACAGCTTGGCGGGCTCGCGCGCCAGTGGGCCACGCTCGTGGCCGGGGCGACTGGCCAGCCGCGTGTGGGCGTGCTGCTGCCATCGTGCAAAGAGTTCGGCGCGGCGTTCTTCAGCATCCTCGCCGCGGACAAGACGCCCGTGCCGCTGAACCTGCTGCTGTCGCCGGAGCAGCTCGTCTTCATCGCCAAGGACGCGGGGCTCGACACGGTCGTGACGACCAAGTTCTTCCGCCAGCTCGCGCCAGCGCTCGCGGCGAACGTGCTGTACGTTGAAGACATGGCGAAGGCGGACGCCGCGCCCATGGCGCACCTGCACGCGGCCGAGGAGTCGGACACGGCCGTGCTGCTCTACACGTCGGGCACGATCGCGGAGCCGCGGGGCGTGGAGCTGACGCACGGCAACATCGGCAGCAACATCGACGCGATTATTGAGGCGATCCATTTCGAGCCCAGCGACGTAATGCTCTGCGTGCTCCCGTTGTTCCACAGTTTCGCGCTCACAACCATGCTCGCGCTCCCGGTGGCGCTGGGCATTAAGGTGGTGTATCTGCCGCGCTTCAACGCCGGCCGGGCGCTCCAACTCATCGAGGGGCACAAGGCCACGTGTCTCCTCGGCATTGCGTCGATCTTCCGCGTGCTCGCCAAGTCGGACGAGGCGCGGCGGGTGGACACGAGCACGCTGCGCCTGTGTGTGGCCGGCGGCGAGCCCTTGCCGCTGGAGGTGGTGCAGGCGTTCAAGGCCGCGTTTGGCCTGGAGTTGCTCGAAGGCTACGGCCTCACGGAGACTTCGCCGGTGATCTGCGTGAACCGGCCCGAACGGCCCAAGGTGGGCACGGCCGGCCAGGCGCTGCCAGGCGTGGAGGTTCTGTGCGCGGACGCGAACGGCCGCGCCCAGCCCGCGAATCGGGAAGGCGAGATCTGGAGCCGCGGGCCGCACATCATGAAGGGCTACTTCAACCGGCCCGACGAGACCGCGGCCGCCATCACCGACGGCGGCTGGTTCAAGACCGGCGACATGGGGATCATCGACGACGAGGGCTACATCCGGATCACGGGGCGCATCAAGGAGCTGATCATCTCCAGCGGAGAGAACATCAGCCCGGTGGAGATCGAGGAGGTGATCCTCCAGCACCCCGCGGTGTTCGAGGCTGGCGTGGTGCCGGCGCCCGATGCCACGCGGGGGGAAGTGCCTAAGGCGTTTGTCGCGCTGCACGAAGGCGCCCAGTGCACGGAGGAGGAGCTGCGCGCGTTTTGCCGCGAGCGCTTGCCCGGGTACAAGGTTCCCCGGCATTGGGAGTTCCGGGACGAGCTACCCCACGGCCCGACGGGCAAGCTGCTTCGGAGAGCGCTCAGGGAGGGATGAGGGATGAGTGTGCGCGTCATCTCTCATCTCTCATCTCTCATCACCCCGCGAACTCCCACTCCAGCCGCCATAGCTTGATCGTCTTGTCCCCGCCCCCGGACAGCACGTAACGTCCGTCGGGGCTGAAGCAGACCGCGTTCACCGCGCCCTCGTGGCCCTTGAGCAACGCGACGCTCTTGCCGGTTTCAACCTCCCAAATCCGAATGGTCATGTCCCGGCTGCCGGACACGGCCCACCGGCCGTCGGGGCTGAACGCGACCGCGCGCACCCAGTGGCCGTGGCCCAGGAAGACCTTCTCGGACGCCCCGGTCGTGCAATGCCAGAGGCGCACCGTGTTGTCTTGGCTGCCCGAGAGCGCATACCGGCCGTCGGGGCTGAGGCACACCGCGAGCACGTCGTCCTTGTGGCCTTCGAACTGGTGCGTGCGCTGGCCCGAAGCCACCTCCCACAGCCGCACGAGATGGTCCTCCCCCCCGGAAAGCGCAAACCGGCCATCGGCCCCGATGTAGACCGAATCCACCTGCTTGCTGTCCGCCTCGAAGACTTTCGCAAGCGTGCCCGTGGCCACGTCCCATTGGCAGATAGTCTTCTCATTCGTCACCCCCATGACGCCGCTGCCAGTGATCAGGCGCCGGCCGTTGGCGCTCAGGCTCGCGGAGTTGAACCGGCTTCGGTTGTCGCCGAAGACCTTGATGCTTCTTCCAGTGGCCGGGTTCCACGTGCGCAGCGACCCGTCGATGCTCGCGGTCAGCGCGATCTCCGCGTCCGCGTCGATGCACACGGCCATCACGCGGTCCGCATGGCCTTCGAGCACGTGGAGGCACTCCCCGGTCCCAGCGTCCCACACGCGTGCGGTGTTATCGTGCTGCGCCTCGATCAGGCCGCTGCTGGACAGAATCCGCTTGCCGTCCGCGGTCATGCAGACCGCGTTGATCTCGTCGTTGTGGCCCTCAAACGTGCGCACGCACTCCGCGCCCTTGAGCCCGGTGGCCTCCGTGTAGCTCGGCGGTTCGGGCTCGATGTTGAAGACGCTCTGGCACTTCTTGCATCGGCCTTGCTTGCCGATCATCTCCTCGGTCACGTTGTAGCCGGTGTTGCATGTCCCACATCGTGCGGTGATCTTGGCCAAGGTCCTGTCTCCTCGTGTCGTGGCAGCGGGGGGGGAGGGGGGGGCGCCTGCGTCCCGGGAGCGCCCATTGTCCAGTTTGCCGCGGCCGGGTCAAGCGAGGGGGGGGGCCTCCAGGGGTTTCCCCATGCGCCCCGCCTGTAGTGCGCACTGCAGGCGCGCGGTGCTGACGCCCTAACTCCTCAAGAGGGGATTCTCACCACAGAGGACACGGGGGGCGCAGAGACGGCGGAGGGACGGGACGGGAGATTCACCAGCACGGCCTTGGGCCTGTACGCCATCTGGAACATGCGCGGCAGCAGGTTCATCATGCCGGGCAGGCCAGACATGGGCACGGAGGTGGGGCTGGGACTGTATGCAAAGCGCCCGCGGGAGTCCGGCGGATTCTGTGCTACGATAGGGGCGAGTGCTATGGAGCCTGAAACGCAGAGTTGACGATTGTTGCGCATGCCTCCGCTTACGTTTTACGCTTTACGCCTTACGTTCCATGCCGGACCGACACACACGAGGACTCACCATCATGCCCCACCAATACGAAATCACATCGACCAAAGGAGTTGTCGCGGCGGAGCCGCAAGAGGCCGCGGACATCGGTGCGCGCATCCTTGCCGACGGCGGCAATGCGATGGACGCCGCGTCCGCGGCCGCGCTCGCGTCGTGCATGATGCGGCCCCATGCGACCGGCGTGGCCGGGTACGTCTGCTCCGGCGTCGTGCTCGAAGGCGCGACCGGCCGCGTCTGGTCCGTGGACGCCAACGCGGTCGCGCCCAAGGCCGCGCGGGCGGACCTGTACGAAGTGCTCCCGCCGGCCGACGGCAAGTCGCTCAACGAGCGCGAGTACTTCTGCCGGGTCAAGGACGACGCGAACGTGCACGGCCCCCTCGCGGTCGCGGCGCCGGGCATGATGGCCGGCATGGGCATCGTGTGGGAGCGGTGGGGCCGGCTCAAGTGGGAGCAAATCGTCGCGCCCTCGCAGGAACTCATCGCCCGCGGCTTCCCCTTCGGCCCAGTCGCGGGCTCGATCAAGGCGCTCGAACCGGTCATTCGGCGCTACGAGCACACCGCGCTGCACCTGCTGCCCAAGGGCGAGGCGCCGGCGCCGGACGACGTGTGGCATCGGCCCGACATGGAGAAGACCCTGGCCCGCGTCGCCAAGGCCGGGTGGCGCGACATGTACGACGGCGCATTGGGCCACGAAATCGGCGACTACGTCGAACTCATGGGCGGAGCGCTCACCCGCGAGGACATGGCCGCGTACGAGCCGCGCGTCACGCCGCCGCATGAGACGACATTCCGCGGCGCCAAGGCCTGCGGATCCATCCTGCCCAACGGCTGCATCACCGCGCTCCACGTGCTGAGCATGCTCGACTGCTTCGAGTCCGCGCCGGACGACGCGCCGGCGTACTGGCATCGCTTCGCGGAGGTGCTCAAACTCGCGTGGCGAGACCGCCTGCGCTACCTCGCGGACCCGGACTTCGCGGACGTGCCGGTGGACATGCTGCTGAGCAAGGACTACGCGATGGGCCGCACCGAGGGCATGCGCCAGATGCCGGACCGCGTGGACCGCGGCCACCCGCCGTTCCTCGCGGACCACTCGCACGGCACGCTGCACCTGTCAACCGCAGACCATTGGGGCAATCTCGTGTCCATGACGATCTCCCAGGGCATGGCGTTCGGCTCGTGCTTCGCCATCCCTCACACCGGGCTGATCCTCGGCCACGGCATGTGCCGGTTCGACCCGCGGCCGGGCCGCGCCAACTCGATTGCGCCGGGCAAGCGGCCGCTCAACAACACCGCGGCCATGCTCCTCCGCGCGCCCGACCGCGATGTCGCGCTCGGCCTGCCCGGCGGCCGCAAGCTCATTGCGGTCTGTGCGCGCATGGCGCAGGGCCTGGTCGAGTTCGGCCGCACTGGGCATGAAGCCGCGAACCAGCCGCGCCTGCACGTGGAGGCCCTCGAGCCGGTCCAAGTGCAGGACACTGTGGGCGAAGGAATCATCGACGCCCTCCGCGGCATGGGCCACGAGATCGAGGTGGCGAAAGGCATCGCCGGCCGCGCCCATCTCGCGGAGCGCCTGCACGCGAGCGGCCTCCTTCGGGCCGGCGCTACCGACGGCGGGAACGTGGCTGCGGCCGAGTAGGAGCCCCCTGAACTCCGCCGGCCGCTCCCGGCAAGACCAGCCACACGTCGCCGCGTGAGTCCGTGCCGCCCGCGGACGCGGCCGAGGCGCGCAACTCGACTTTGGCGCCCGGCGCCAGGGCGGGCACGCGGAGCCGGTAGCGGTTCCCGCGGCTGCCGCTGCCGGCCCAGCCGGCGTGCTCGTCGGCCGAGACCTCCGCGCCGTCCACCACGAGACTGGCGCGGAAGATGCGCAAGCCGTGCTGGCCGCGGGTGTACTCGAATTCCACCTGCACGCTCCGGGCAGACTGGGGCAAGTCCTTCAACGGCCACGACAGGTCCCCGCGCTCCTCCTTGACCATCGACGGCGTCCACTCGCCAACGCGAACGTAGCGCGCGCGGCCGAGGCCGAACGCCTCTGCCGCGGGGAGTTTGGTTCGCTTGCCGGCCCTCAAGTCGGCCGCGAGCGCGCGCAAGTCTTGGCTCAGCTTCTGCCACTGCGCCTTCTGCTTCTCCATGCGGGTGAGATCGCCCTTGTAGCCCCCGAAGTGGTCGATGGCCGTCCTGAAGTCCGCGGCGAGCGCGGCGCACTGCGGCAGGATACCGTCGATCGCGGCCGCGGCTTGGTCGAGCAGCTTTGCCGCGTCGCCTGCGGTCTTCGCCTTGGACGCGGCCTCGTACTGCGCGGCCACGCGCTCCAACACGACCAGCTTGTCGCACGCGTAATGAAACATGCGGCACGCGGCCATGGCAAACCGGATCGTAGACTGCCGTTGCTTGGCCGCGGGCAGCAACTCGTCGAATCGCTTGATGGCCTGCGCGCTCGCGGCGACGACGAGCGCGGCGCGATCGGCGGGCAACACGTGCCTTTGGATGAACCGTCGCCTCGCTTGTTTGGGATCGGCCCAGAGCAAAGCGCGCATGAGCTTGGGACTGCGCCAGATGGACACGGGCCCCGATTGCGGAAGCGGCGAATGGAGGAGGTCCGCCAACGGCCGCGCGGTCTGGGGCTCGGTGATGCCAAACCAGTACTGCACGAAGCGGCGCTGGAAGCCGCGCTGCGACGTGAGCCCGAGGGACCATGCGCATTCGCCGGTGTAGATCAGGCCCATCCACGCGTTCTCGAACAGCGCGCCGTGCATGAACTCCCAGGTCGTGGTCATCGCGCCCTGGCAGTGGCGCTCGTGCCCGGCGCGGAAGAAGCCCTGGATGCCGCGGAACGTGGTGTCGTAGCCGGGATAGGGCCTGGAATAGCCCACCACGGCCGGGCAGCACCACACGTCGCGGTACCCCGCCTGCTGATACTGCTCGATCTGTGGGTAGCTCGATGGGCCGTGGTAGATCCACTCCGTGGGGATCGCGTCCTTGGGCATGGCCGCGGCGTTCTTGAGCGACATGTAGCTGTACTCCTCGCTCGGCCCGCGGTGCGACGGCCAGAAGAGCATGCGCCGGCCGTGCTTGTTCACCAGCGCGTTCAGCTTGGTCATGTGTAGTGCGTAGAGGCCGCCGACGCCGATGCGCGCCGCGGTGGCCCGGCACCGTTCGCACTTGGCGAACCCGCCTTCGAACTCGTCGCCGCCCACGTGGATGAAGCGGGAGTTGCCGAACGCCTCGGCCAGCTCCGCGTACGCATCGTCGAGGAACTGCCACGTGCCCGGCTCAGACGTGCAGAAGACCCACGAACCGCCCTTTTCACGCAGCTTCGCCATCTCCGGGTGGCGCAGCACTGCGGCTGCGTGCCCGAGCGACTCGTACTGCGGGATGAGTTGCACGTAGTAGCGGTCCGCGAGCGCGGTGAGTTCCATCGCCTTCCTCTTGTCGAACGTGCCCTCTCGGCCGAGGAAGGGGTACTTCTCGAACTTGTAGTCGTCCTCCATGTAGAACATGATCGTGTTCATCTTCACGCGCGCGGACTCACGAATCACGCGCTTGCAGAACTCCACGTTCACGGTCTGGCCGCGGGCGATGTCGTACTGAAAGCCGCGAATGGGGAACGCCGGCCAGTCCTCGATCGTGGCCCCGGCCAGCACCGTCTTGCCGCCGGCCTTCGTGATGAGTTGCCGAAGCGTCTGGACCGCGTAGAAGAGCCCGCGCGCGTCGGAGGCGGTGGCCCGCGCGCGGGAAGCGTCGATCGCGAGGCGATAGCCTTCGGCTTGGTTCACGCTCCCCGGTTCGAGAGCTAAGATGATGTCATGCTGCGGGTCCGGCTCGCCGGTCGCGGCCACCGACGCGGCGATGCCGGCCGCGCTCAAGGCCTGAGCCAAATCCGCGGCCGCAAAGCGCACCGCGGCCGACGCACGGGGGGCAACAACGACGCGCGTGGCCGGCGAAAGGGCAAAGTCGCTTTCGCCCAACGCGACCCGCTGGGGCATGGGCAACAGCGCGAGCCGCCGCGCGGCAAGAGCCTCCGCTACACGAATCTGCGCCCGCTCCTTCTTCGAGAGCACGAGCACCTTCGCCGTGATGCGGCGCCCCTTGGGGTTGTGCCGGTAGAGGGTCCATCCGTCGCCTGCGACCACCCCGCTCGCGAAGATGTCGATGTAGCCCTGCTGCACGTGCCCCGGAGTAATGGCGTTGGTGAGCGAGATGCGTTCGCGGTTGCTCGCGTTCCAACGGTCGCCATTCGCGATGGTGGGGCCTTTGTACACGACCGGCCCATCCTTCGAGTCCACGCGCAACACGAGTTGGTAGGACTGGCCCTGGCCGGAGTAGCCCACGATGTTGCCGAGCGCAACCCAAAACCCGGCCGGCCGCTCTTTGGGCAGAGGGAATCGGATGTGCACGCACGCGCCGGACTCCAGCCGGCCGAGGTGGCCCGTGCCCGTGGGGGTCGGCGCGATCGCGTCGACGCGCTTGGCCAAGTGGCCGTACGTCTGCCACGTGTCGTCGGGCGCCGCGAGGGCCAGGCTGGCCCAAGCCGTGACGATGAATGTCAGTTTCATGGCGTTCCTCGTGCGTCTCAGGGGGGCCGCTCAGCCGCCCCCATTGTCGCCTCGCCGCGGGCGGGAAACAGAGGCCGCGCATGCCTCCCGAAGGCTTGCAGCCTGCAAGTCCCCATCAGGGACGACGGAATGTTCTGTTTCGGACGGGAATGGTCGTCTGACCTCTGAACTACGTCGCGTTCGCGTCCAGCGCGTACCCCTCAAGCCCGGAGATGGCGAACAGCAGCCGGCCTTGCTCGTCGACCCAGTAGACCCACGGCACGATGCCGTCGCCGAGGTGGTCGTAGGCGTGGACGCGCACTTGCCCGCCGCCTTCCAGGGCCCAGCGCGTCTTGCGGATGCGGCCTTTTTCGAGCGGCACCCAGTGCTGCTTCCGCACGCGGCGCGCGCCGAGCCGCACGGTCGTCGAGCCGCGGTACGACAGCACCTGATTCCGCTTGATCTGGTCGAAGTGGTCGAGCAGGGTGAAACGAATGGGGTCGAACGGCTCCCGCGGCAGCCGCGGCACGGCCTCGAAGAGCGCCCAGTTGATCGCCCAGGGCCCAGCCACGGCGATGCGGCTGCGCCGGCCGTTGTCCACGACGTTGACGCCGGCGCCCTCTGTCACCCCGGCCTTGTTGAGGCGCGTGTGGGCGATCGGCTGGCCGCCCCGGGCGATGCTCTCGGACGTGAAGCTCCAGCGCACCGGCGTCGCGAGCGCATCGCCGCGGCAGAGGATCTCAGCGGAGGTCACGCGCCGGCCCACGCCGATGGGCCGTTCGATGTGCAGCTTCATGAGCGCGCCGCCGCGTTGCGCGCGGCGGTCGATGCGCAGGCGTCCGGTCGTCGCGCCGCGCGTGTTGAGCGTGAGAATGCGGTACGTCAGCGCCCAATCGCCGGCCGGGTCGTGCGCGCGTTCGGGGAGCTTGAAGCCTTCAAGGATCCTCGGCGCGGTGCGCAGGGGGAAGTCGGTCTTCAGTTCGGTCGATGCGGGCATGGATAGCCACCTATCCTCGAAGGGTCGCGTATTGCGATCCGTGGTTGACAAGGCGAAGGATCATTGTAGACCCATGAGAGGCTGCGGCGCAAGGTGCATGAGCAGGGGCGTGCCGGATGCTCCCGCCCTCAGAAGACTCGCAACGGGCGGCCACGTCCGTCGCACCACGGCGCTAGACGTGGCCGTCCAGCGCGAGTTTCGGTAAGATGGCCCCGCCACTCGCCCATAATCCCGATCCTCTTGAACGGTTCCCCCATGTTCGCACTCGATTACGACGGCGTGATCGCCGATACCGGCTCGCTCATCTCGCAATGGCTCCGCGACCATTTGGGTATGGACCGCCCGGCGTACCGCTGCGACTGGAGCCAGCTCTCGCCGGTCATCGGCGAGGAGCGCTACCGCGAGATGGGCGCGTGGGTCTATGGCGAAGAAGGCTCCGCGCGCGCCGAGCCCGTGCCCGGCGCCCAAGCCGCGCTCGAAGCGCTTGCCGCAGCAGGCCCGGTGTACCTCATCACCGCGCGCAACGACGCGCTCACGCGCTACACCCGCGACTGGCTCGACGCGCGCGGGTGGCTGCGCTACTTCGCCGGCCTCATCCCCCAAGGCCAACGGCTCAAGGTCGACATCGCCAAAGACCTGGGCTGCCGCGTCCACGTGGACGACGACCAACGGCATCTGATCCCCGGCGTCATCCCCAAGCTCGTGCTCTTCCGGCACGGCATGGGCCGGCCGGTGCATCAGCTCGACGGCTGCAAGGTCTGCTGCTCTTGGGACGATGCGCTCGCGTGCTGCCTGGAGTAAAGCGGGCTTCGCCCGCAACTCAAGGCTTCTGGCTGTCATGGATCAGAGGCAAGACGTGGCGCGTGGAGGGCAGGTTCGCTGTTCCGTATTGCGTATTGCGTATTTGGATCGCGATCCTAGATACGGAATACGCAATACGGAATACCCTGCCAAGAGTGCACGCGCACCGCGCAACTTCTTGTTTTTTGTCGCGGTTGCTGACCGCAAAGGCACTAAAAGGCCGTCATGCCCCGCCGCGCCTCCCCCTGGCTCTGGCTCGTTGTGATCGCCTCGCTGGCGTTCGGGGGGGTGCTGTTCGTGCGCCCGGCCGCGCTCAGCTATGACCACGACTGGCTGTTGCACGTCGCGCGATACGCGTTCGTGCGCAAAGCCGTGTTCGAGTGGGGCGAACTGCCGTACTGGTCGCCCTACTTCGGGGGCGGCTACCCGGTGCTCGGCGACCCCGCGGGAGCGGAGCTGACGCCGCAAGTGCCGTTCGTGCTCGCGTTCGGCGAGGTCGCGGGGCTGAAGGTCTTCGTCGCGTTCATGTGCCTCGTGCAGGCGCTGGGCATGTGGGCGTTCCTGCGCCGCGGGCTGCGCATGGGACCGGGGCCGGCCGCGTTCGGCGCGCTGCTGCTCACGACCGCGTACAACCTGCCCATGCGCAACTGGGACGAGCTGTGCTACGCGACGTTGCCGCTCATGCTCTACCTCTTCATGCGCACGCGGCGCCGGCCGCGGTCGCTCGTGTGGCTTGCGCTCGTGTTCGCGCTCATGCTGCCGCAGGGCAAGCAGGGCTGGGCGCTCATCGCGCTCTACGTGGCCGCGTATGGGTGCCTACAGGCGATTCGCTTGGGCCGGCGCCAGGTGGCCGTTGCGCCGAAGTGGGCCATGAGCGCGTGGGCAGCGGTCGCGCTGGGAGTGCTGCTGGCCGCGCCCAAGGTGCTGCCCATGGGCGAATTGTTCTTCCTGCGCGCCACGTCGGGCATGCACATGATCCGCAACAAGGCGCCCTTCTACAGCACGGCTACGGTCGACGCGCTTGCGCCGGGAGACATGGCCCGCGGGCTTGTCACGAGCAGCTACGAGCGCGGGGTCGGGCTGCGCTCACGGCTGTGCATGGGGTATGCGGGAGTCGTGCTGGCGCTTGCGGGTCTTCTGCTGCGCGGGCGACGGTTGTGGCGCAGCGTGATCCTCATGGCCGTGGCCGCGGTGCTCGCCATCGGCTGGCACTCGTGGGTCGACCTGCTGCGCCTGCTGTGGATGATCCCCGGCTTTGACACGATCCGCACGAGCGCGAAGTACTTCGACTATTTCGTGTGCTTCAACCTGTGTGTGCTCGCGGCCGCGGGGCTGGACGCCGTGTTTGGAGTCCCGCCTTTAGGCGGTCCGAATCCCGACCGCAATGACAGCAGACCGCGTCGGCGTAGCCGATTGGCTTGGGCCGCGGTTGTGGTCGCCATCGTCGCGATCGCCGAATCGGCATGGAAGAACGCGCCTCCGATCCTCGACCAATTCCGCTTCGCCCCGCCCAAGATCACGAAGGCCGACAGCTTCTACTACCGCATGCCCATAGCCCGCGGCCCGGCCGCACCGCGCACGCCCAAGGGCACGAGCTACTTCAACCTGCTCGCGGGCATCGGCACGATGAACTGGGAGTCCGGCTTCAACTTGCCCGAGTGCACGGAGCCCAAGGAACTCATCAGCCCCACGGACCGCGCCTACCCCAACCCCGACTACTGCGGCGAGGTCTACCTGCACCAGACGACGGGCGACGTCGAGATCCGGCACATGTCTGCGAACCGAATCGTGGTGGGGGGCAGGTTGGACGGGCCGGGATATGTGGCCCTGAACCAGAATTATCACCACAGTTGGCGCCTGGTTCGCGGCGTCGGTTCGGTCACCCGCACGGGCGCCTTAGCGATCAAGCGCGACAAGGGCGGAGCCTTCGAGTGTGAACTGCACTTCGTGCCGAAGACTTTTCACTGGGGCCTTGCCATCTCTGGCGCAGTGGCGCTAGGCATCATCGCCGCGTGGTGGGCGGCGCCCCGCGGCGCGCCCGTGCTGTGGCGTGTTCGTGTCCGAGGCAAGACGGCTTTGGCCAGCTTGCTGGCGGTTCTGGCTGTACTAATGGTCGTTTGGGGATGGCGATGCCAAAGGCCTCTGATGGCGGACAGGCTCTACGATCTGGGCCGACGCGATCTCGTCGCGGGTGATGTCGAAGGCGCGCGCCAGTACTTTGCAACCGCGATCCACCTGCGGCCGGATCACATGCTCGCCCACAAGCGCTTGGCCGTGTGCTATTACGCGGCCGGCGCATTCAAGCAGGCCGCAGAGCAGTTCGACCTGAGCCGCCGCGC
>JAJRTI010000533.1 GCA_024278415.1 Planctomycetota bacterium
GACAAGGGAGAGATCTGCGAGCGGCCGTCTGAACTGTTCCGCCGCGTGGCCCGGGCCGTGGCCGAGGCGGACAAGCTGTATGGGGACTGCGACCCGGCGGAGAGCGAGAATGCGTTCTACGAGATGATGGCGTCGCTCGACTTCATGCCCAACTCGCCGACGCTGATGAATGCGGGCACGCGGCTGGGGCAGCTTTCTGGCTGCTTCGTGCTGCCGGTCAAGGACTCGCTGCCGGAGATCTTCGCCACGATTCGGGACATGGCGCTTATCCACCAGTCCGGCGGCGGCACGGGCTTTTCGTTCTCCGCGATTCGGCCGAAGGGCGACATGGTGCGCAGCACGGGAGGGGTCGCGTCCGGGCCGGTGTCGTTCATGTCGATCTTCGACCAGACCACCGAGGTCATCAAGCAGGGGGGCCGGCGCCGCGGCGCGAACATGGCCGTGCTCCACGTGTCGCACCCGGACGTGCAGCAGTTCATCACCTGTAAGCTCGACGACCGCTCCATGCGGAACTTCAACATCAGCGTGGCGATCACCGACGCGTTCATGGAGGCCGTGCGCGCCGGGGGCAAGCACGAGTTGGTCAATCCGCGCTCTGGCGAGGTGGTGCGCACGATGCGCGCGCAGGATCTCTTCGAACTGATCACCTTCAGCGCGTGGCGCGCGGGCGACCCGGGGCTGATCTTCATCGACGAAGTGAATCGCTGCAACCCTACGCCGGGCGTGGGCGAGATCGAGGCCACGAACCCCTGCGGCGAACAGCCCCTGCTGCCCTATGAGTCGTGCATCCTTGGCTCTGTCAATCTGTCTCGCTTTGCCAAAGACGGGGCCGTCGACTGGGATCGCCTTGCCCAGGTGGTGCGCCGTGCAGTGCACTTCCTCGACAACATCGTCGACGTGAACACGTACACGCTCGATGCGATTCGCGACATGACGCTGGCCAACCGCAAGATTGGGCTCGGGGTCATGGGGTGGCACGAGATGCTCATCCAACTCGGCTTGCCATACGACTCCGACGGCGCGACTGCTATGGCCGAGCGCGTGATGGGGTTCATCGACGAGACCGCGGCCGCGGAGTCGAGCGCTATAGCGGAGCGCCGCGGGAGCTTCCCCAACTTCGACAAGAGCATGTGGCCGGGCCGCGGGCGGAAGCACATGCGCAACGCGGCCGTCACGACCGTGGCGCCCACCGGCACGATCAGCATCGTCGCGGACACGTCGAGCGGCATCGAGCCGATCTTCGCGCTCTGTTTCGTGCGCAACGTGCTGAGCGGCTCGCGGCTGTTCGAGGAGAACCGCCTCTTCCGTGCTGCGGCGCAGGAGGGCGGCTTCTACAGCCCCGACCTCATGGCCGAGGTCGCCAGGCGCCGGGGCGTGCGGGAGATCGAATCCGTGCCGGAGGACGTGCGTCGGCTCTTCGGCTCCGCACTGGAGATCGCGCCGGTGTGGCACGTGCGGATGCAGGCCGCCTTCCAGAAGCACACCCACAGCGGCGTCTCGAAGACGGTGAACCTCCCCCACGACGCGACGCAGGAGGACGTGGCCCGCATCTACCAGCTCGCGCACGAACTCGGCTGCAAGGGTGTGACCGTGTTCCGATACGGCTGCAAGCAAGAGCAAGTGCTGGAGAGCCATCCCGCTGCGGTCGGTGGGATGCCTTGCTTCGACGGAGAACAGGACGGGTCGTGCCGGCTGTGCGATCCGTGAATGCTGGCGGCCTGAAGCCAATCCAACCAGGAGAAACGATGAAACCGTTCGCCGCGATCCAGTGGAAGGGCGCCCTCACGCCCCGCGATCAATGGTGTGAACGCGGCCGAGAATCCCGCGTCGAGCGCGCCGGCCGCATGTGGGCCATGGTCTATCATGGCATGGGCGACGTGGCCGTCGTGCCGGACCGGCCATACTGGTGCACGGAGCACGATGTGCTTGCGAAAGTGCTGATCGTGCATCGCTGCGGCACGGACGTGAAAATGCTCAAGCAAGGCCGGCCGATCCCGCTAGAGGCCAGCCTGCTCGACGAACTGAAGGCGTATCTGGGGATCGAAGGCGATTACGATCCTGCCGATTACCGGCGCTACGAGGAGCTGATCCAAGGCCACTCCGCGGACGGTTCGGTGCGTGACCCGCTTTATCGGGCGCTGGCCGATTACCTGGCGAGTCTCGACGCGGCGCAGATCGAGATGCTGCAAGGCCGTCTGCGTCGAGAATGGGGCCGGGTCTTGGGCCACGAGATGACGATCGTCGTGGAGCACGTGGGAAGCAGGGTCCGCGAACTCACCGCGCCGCTTGGATATACTGAGACCGAGGAGCGGCTGTCCGACGAATACCTCGACTTCCAGCCGGGCGAACGGCTCACCGTGCAGACGCGCGTCGCACGTTACGCGCCTCCGCCGCCGCCCCTGCTCGAAGACGGTTTGCGCGGGGTGCAACTGCTCAACCAAGACCACCAGAACATGGCGATGGAGCTTGACGGCGCGTACGCGCAATACCTGCGGCTCACGCCGGAGATGATCCAGTCCGGCTCCCTGCTGCGTCTCCCCGATGGCATGTCCGACGTCGCCGGCGCGATGGTCGAGCCGGCCGCGTGCCTGCTCGATTGCCTCGATCTGGGCGTGCACCCGGAAGGGCAGGGCCCCGGAGGCAACATCATGAAGAAGGGCGTCAAGCGCGGGGGGCACACCGCGGTCATCGGCTCCGGCGCGATGGCGTTCATGGCCGCGCAGATGGCGCTCCACGTGGACGAGTGGGTCGAAGTCGGGGGCGCGGCCAAGGTCACCATGCTCGTGCGCTCCGAGGCCAAACGGAAACTTGGCCAGGAACTGTTCCCGAACGAACCGCGCATCGACTACCTGGTGAATGCGCCCGGCGCAAGCCACGAAGAGATCGTGCGGCGCATGAAGGAGCGCTACGGCGCGGACTTCGGCTTCGACGACGTGATCCTCGCGGCTGGCGACGCGGCGACCCTCGGGCTCGCGCACGAACTCGTGGCCGGCTCGAATTGGCGCGTGCACGCGTTCGCCGGCACACGGGGGGAGACGGCCCTCGAAAGCGGGGCCTGGCACTACGGCAACGCGGGCACGCACGGCACGAGCGGATGCAACACGAAGGCGATGGAGAACGTGATTGCCATGGCCCAGCGCGGGTTCGACTTGGAAAAGTTTAGTGGCCGGCGCTACACCATAGAAGAATTGGCCGACGATACGTCGGCGTTCTTCGACGACACGCACCTGCGCCCGGCGTTGCTACCGAATGGCCGGTAGGGCTCACCTGGCCTCAAAAAATGCCGCGCAGATTCCCACAGAATGTTCTTGCAGCCCGGCCGGAATGGCAGTATACTGTCTTTGCCGCATGTTATATTGCAGGTGGAGAGAGCCATGAATATACGCAGCAGCAACTTCGACCGCGTGGTGCTGACCGTCCCTGGCAAGGCCGAGTACCTGGACTTGATCCGGCGAGTCGTCATGGACGTGGTGCAGCGCATGGGATTCGACGAGGAAGACGCGGCCAAGATCGAGATGGCCGCGGACGAGGCCTGCACGAACGTCATCGACCACTCCCGTGCAGAGGATGCCGAGCCCGACGGGCCGGAGAAGATCGATCTCACGCTTGCCATCGAGGCGGACCGCATCGTCATCACCATCACCGACGCAGGGCAGCCATTCTCGCCGGCGGATTTCGAGCCTGTCGACCTTCAGACGTACTTTGCGAACGGCGAGGGCCACGGCCTGGGGATCTACATCATGAAGACCTTCATGGATGAAGTGGTGCACAGCGAACCGCCCGACGGAGGCAACCAACTCACGCTTGTGAAGTACTTGCCGTCCACCAAGCCGAACGCCTCGCCCCCCCAGGGCCGCGCGTTGGCGTGATGCCCTCAGGGGTGCTCGACGAATTCGATCCCGCCTTTGCCCACGCGGAACCTTCGCGCGCGGATGCCGTGCCCCTTGCGGCCTCGGTCGTTGTAGTAGACCACGAGCACGCTCCCATCGTCGAGTTCGGCCATGCTGGGGTAGGCGCCTGTGCAGGAGTCGATCTGGACCGGTTTGCTCCATGTCGCGCCGTCGTCGAGGCTGTACTCGACGCTTGTGCCGGGGATGCGATGCGCGTTGAGGAGGATGCCCGCGCTCGTGCGAAGCAGGTAGGAGGCGTGGCCGGGAATGCCCATGCGCTTGCGAGGGGTCCAGGTGTGGCCCAGATCGGTCGAGCGGGTGATGCACATGCAGGGCCGGATCGTGCACAAGAGCGACTTGTCTGGGAGTTGGATTACGGCCGGCTCATAATGGTTGTGGTCGTCCGCGACCACGGTCGTGTCCCCCCACGTCTCGCCGCGATCGCGTGAGCGAATGAACGCGACGGCGGTTTTCTTGCCAGGGCTGTTGCCGTACGTGGGCAGCAGCAGCGTGCCGTCGTGCAGTTCGATGATCGGGCTGGAGCACGCGTGGGACGAGGCAAACGGCGAAGGCACGAGCCGCGGCTCGGTTTCCCACGTGTGGCCGTTGTCGAACGAACGCACGACGTACACGTCGTTGGTGCGGTCGTACTCGGGGCGCTTCACGCGCTTGCGCCCCTGATAGGTGTACTGGCCGCAGAAGAAGTTGCAGATGAGCGTGCCGTCCTTGAGTTGGCAGAGGGACGGGTCTCGGTCGTCGAGCGGCGAGTCCACCAGGGTCTGCGGCTTGCCCCAAGTCTTGCCGCCGTCGCTCGAGCGGCATGCCACGATGCGGCCGCCCTTGGGGTAGGCCTTGTTGGGGATGGACACGTGGGAATAGCCGGCGTAGAACGCGCACAGCAAGTCGCCGTTTTGCAGCTTGATCACGTCGGGGAACGCCTCGTACGAGCCCACCCCCGCGTCGTCGCAGACAACCTGATACTGAGGGCGAAGCGCTCGCCAAGGTCGATCCAGTTTAGCCCGCGTTCCCTCCGCGCGCAGATTGCGGAAGCGGATGTGGCCTTGGCCACAGCGTACGCCGATGAGGCCCTTGGGGTGTGTGGTGTCCTTGAGCGACGCAACGAGTTTGCCGTTGAGGTACACCTTGATGCTCGGCGAGTCGTGCTCGACGCGCACCTTGTGCCACGTGTTGAGGGGCATCTTGAGCCGACGCACGCGCAGCAACTCCTTGGTCTGTCCTTGCCGAATCAGATACATGATGAGCTGGCTGTTGCGGCAGTCGAAGTGGGTCCAATACAGGTTGTCGCTGTCGGACGACCCGAACACCAAGCTCGCGGCCTTGACGCCCTTGCCCTCCGGCAGCGCCATGAACTCGCCCTCGTAGATGAGCTTGCCGAAGGCCGGGGACTTGAGCCAAGCGAACGTGCCGCGCAACTCTGGGTCGGTCTGCTCGATCATGCCATCCCCCACGCGCCAAGTGGCATCCTCGAAGTGCCACGCCTTGGCTGCGTTGGGGGAGGACAGGTCCACTTGGACGCGCACGGGGTTGGCGCCGAACGCGGCGCAGGCGATCACGAACGCGAAGCCCATGGCGGCGTACGTGTGGCGGTGTTCGTTCGGGTGGCTCATTGGCTTCCTCGGCTTCCTCTTGGGGGGGATGGAGTGCTGTGGGGCATGGATTGGTCTTGTGGCGCCCACTAGTGCTGGCGTGCGCATGACCAGGCGCGCGCCAGACGCGTAGCCGCATACGCCAGCACGCGGGCGGGCGTCAAGCGGTTCACAGATCGCCCGAATTCTGGCGAATTCGGCTATTGCGGCTTGGGCTCCAACTCGCGCAGGAGCTTGGCGAACTCGGGGGCGGCACGATACTTGTTCCACACCGGGCTGTGGCGGATACCGTCGACGTCTTTGTATCCCAACTCAATTGCGCGCGCAAGCGGCGCGCGCGCGCTTGCGCCATCGTTTGTGCCGGCGAGGTAGAGCGCCAGATTGACATGGGCGGCTGGATCGAACGGACTCAGCTCGATCGTCTTCTTGCCGGCCTCAACCGCGCGCGCGGCCAGTCCTTCGCACCAAAAAGCCTGTGCGAGGTAGAACCAC
>JAJRTI010000534.1 GCA_024278415.1 Planctomycetota bacterium
CGTCTGGCGAGCGGAACCCCGTCAGGCCACAAGCGGGCAAGATAACAAACACCCCGCGCCCCGATTCTGCCGTGACGAGCTAAATCTCATTCCCACTCAGCCCGCGTTGCCTGCGGCTGAAAAATGTGGGTAAAGGGCAGCCTGTAGTCCCCCCTGGAAGGGGGGACATGGCGGAACCCCCTCCCTTGCAGGGAGGGGGCAGGGGGTGGGTCAGCTCACCGAGAGCGCGAGTCGATCCATGAACCCCACACATAGGGCCATCGGCAAGCGACCCCCCTGTGGTCCCCCCTGGAAGGGGGGACATGGCGGGATAATGGGATAATGGGGACAGTCACCTATTATTCCCTCTTCTCTTGTTTGGCCGCGTGCTTGCCAGGCCGGCCGATGGGCAAGGCGCGCAGGCGACGGCCAAGCGCAGACTCGATCTTGCTTACGAATGAGTCGCTGCCCAACGGACGGCCCGCGCGCGTGCGCAAACGGATCAGGTCCAGTCCGGTCCGGTCGTCACCCCGCGCCCTTGGCCAGCGACTCCTCGCCTTCTGGCACGACGATGGGGTGCACGTGATTCGTCATCAGGCAGTACCCCAGCACGCGCAGGTCGAAGCGCTCGGCCTGTTCCGCCAGCACTTGCAGGCACGCGCGCTGGTCGTCGTCGACGACGAAGAACACGTCCTGCCGGTTATTGCCCCGCTGCGTCACGTGCTGGGGCACTCCGGGCGCCGCGCCGCGACTCGGGCCAGTCTTGGCATGCCCGAATCCTACCGCCCACTGGCCCGTGCTGTCAAGCCATGAATAGGCCAGGAGTTTCCCCATGCGCCTCGCCTGTAGTGCTCACGTCAGTGAGCCTCTGGGCCGGCGGCCGGCGGGGGGGAGGCTCACTGACGTGAGCACTACAGGCGCGCGGCCGGCCTACGTATCGATGCTAGCGCTGAAGTCAGCGAAGTGGACGTTCCCGTCGCCGGGGGCGGCCTGCGCCTACGGTGACGGGATGGGCATGCTAGCCCTCAAGGCCTCCAGCATCTTCGTGTGCCGTTCGCAGTAGTCCGGCTCCCCGATCTGTGCGCCGAGCATCTCCGCCTGCCAGTGGGCGTTGAAGAGCCGGCATCCCTTGTCCTCGCAGAACGGCTCGCCGGTGAGTGCGAACATCGCGGCCTGCATCGCGTATCCCTTCGCCACCTCCGTCGTGCGTTTGTCTTCGAACTGGAGGCAGTCGGCTTCGGTTGCCCCAGGCAGCCGGCCGGGCGAGACGCCCAAGCGCCGGGCAACGTAGAACTCCCGCGGTTTGGCCGGGGCCTGCACCATGCCCGCCGACGAGATGATCGCCGGGCCGCCGCACACGATCACGCGCAGGTGATAGCGCCGGTCGTTTTCGTCCCACGTGGCGAACAGCCGCTCCGTGAACCAGACGCGGATCGTCTCCGGCCCCCGCTCCCCCTGGGGCAGCACCGCGAATGCGAGCCGCTGCAACTCGTTCCCGTCGTACGTGACTCCGGCCGCGGGGTGCGTCTGCCTGGCGAGCAGGCGCTCCTCATAGTCTATCTCCGGTTTCAGGGGGTTGCGCGGGGTGGGCGTCTGGAACGGGCTCCGAACACGGATCTGGCATAGCAGGTTTGCCAGCGACGCGTCGCCCGGCAGCGCCGAAGCGCCGGCCTGCTCAGCCGCGCGCGCCAGAAGATCGCCTTGCACGTCGACGTCGAGCCAGGGCAGCCATTGCCTCAAATGCTCTCGCACGCCCTCGATCGAGAACCAGGGCTGCGCGATGCCGTCGTACAGACAGATTCGTTTGCAGGGAGTGTCCATCGCACGGACTCGCCGTCCTGTCGCGCCATTCCCCTTATCCGTCGAGCATCGACAGCGCGAGTTCGGCGCCCTTCTTGCCGGAGAGCATCATCGCGCCGAAGGTCGGTCCCATGCGCGGCAGGCCGAACACGGTAGACACGGCCATGCCGATCGCGATGAGGCCGGGGTGGATCTCGCCGGTGTGCTCGACCACCGCGTCTTCAGAGCGCTCGACCCACATGGGCGCGCAGCCCGGCAGCTCCATGATGCCGCGGTCCGCGAGCGTCTGCGCGACCACCGCGTCGTGGCCGGTGCCGTCGATGACCACCTTCGCTTCCAGCGCGATGGGGTCCACGCAGGTGATCTCGCGCGGCAGCGCCTTGACTGGGCTCCAGTTCACCACGAACCCAACGGCCCGGCCGCCTTCCCGAAGCACGACGTCGTCCACGGTGGTCATGTTGGCGAACTTGACGCCGGCGTCGCAGGCCGCGGCGATCAATTTCGAGCATGCATGCGGGCCATCGGCGACGTAGAGCCCTTCAACGAACTCCTTGTAAGGCACGCCCAACTCGTCCATCACCTTTTGCGCGGGCGCGCGGAGCGTGACCTTATTCATAAGGTACCCGCCGATCCAGAAGCCGCCTCCCAGGTAGTTGTTTCGCTCCACGATGAGCACCTTCTTGCCCTGGGACGCCAGTTCCTTGCCGCACATAAGTCCGCTGGGCCCGGCGCCGGCGATGAGCACGTCGCTCTCGACGTACTCTTCGAGCTGCACGGCAAACTCGTGCACGATCGCACGGGTCACGTCCTTCTCATCTGCCTTGTGGAAAATCGGGGGTTTGGGGTCTGCCATCAGGGGACACTCCTTTGCGTGTGTGAGATGTGTACGTTTCCCCCCAGGCTACGCTTGGAGGAAAGATGCGGCTGGGCCGCAGTTCGTGCTCGTGCTCGATCCCGACGGTCCGGGGACGCACTCGGGAACGAGGATGGTGGCGCCTCGACAACGTGCCGTCGTTCGAGGGCCGGCAACCGATTACCCGCCGGACAGGGCCGCTAGCAGCGTGACGACGTCGCCGTCTTTGACTGGCGTATCGAGCCCTTGGAGAAAGCGGATGTCCGGGGAGTTGTTGATGCTGATATTGAGGTGGCGTCTGACCCCGCCCTGGTCGTCGCGCACGTCGTCAAGGACATTGAGTTGCTCCAGCGCCTCGCCAACGGTGCGGCCTTCAGCCTCGGCTGCCTGGCGGCCGCCCAAGAGGGCGCTACAGGCCGACATGGCTCTAATCGTGACAGACACGGGCGAACACCTCAGCAGAGATGCGGCACAGCATCCCCAACACACTCCATCCGGGGGCGCCTGCGAGGGGCGAAGCGTCTGGGCGCGAGATGACGAGCGGCTCGCACGCCTCACGTCTGGCAAGCACTGCCGCCCTTACACAGCGGCGCCGATCGATGCCATTGTGAGACGTTTAGCCTCACCTGGCGAGCACAATATAATAGCACAGTGGCCTCGGCTGGTAAAGGCCGCGAATTAACGCGGCGCCCTCGTGCTTGACACGCCGGGGCCTGAATGCTTAACTCACGCCAGACGCCGCCCCTTCCCCCTCCACGCCGCCATCCCGCCATGAGAATCGCCGTCATCGGCACCGGCATTTCCGGAATGACTGCCGCACGTCTCCTGTGCGACGACCACGAGTTGGTCGTGTACGAGAAGAGGCGCCACGTGGGAGGGCACACGCACACGCAAGACGTCGCGCTCGAAGCGTCCACATTCGTCGCGGACACCGGGTTCACGCTCTTCAATGAGCGGCAATACCCGAACTTCACGAAGCTTCTCAAGCGCGTGGGCGCCCGCTGGCGGGAGGCGCCCCGGGGCTTCGCAGTCCGATGCGACCGCTCGGGGATCGAGTTCGCAGTCACGTCGATCAGGGGGCTGTTCGCGCAACGGCGAAACCTGCTGCGCTCGTGGTTCTTCCGCATGCTGCGGGACGCGGTGCGATTCCGCGATGCCTGCATCGCAGCCATGGCCGACGGGCACGACGACTTGGCCGTGGGCAAGCTGGTGCAAGAGGGGCGGTACGAGGAGCCCTTCAGCGCGTGCTTCCTCCGGCCCCTGTGTTCGGCCGTGCTGCCGGCCGACCGCGCCGCGCCGCTGGAGTTGAGCCTTCGAAGCTTTGTCGAGTTCTTGGACCGGCACTGCGTATTCGACGACCCCGGCCCGCCGCACTGGCTCGTGTTTCCCGGCGGCGCGCGCATGTACGCGTTGCGGCTCGTCGAGCCCTACCAAGCCGCGATCCGCGCCAACTGCGCGGTGAAGACTGTGAAGCGCAACGCCGACTGCGTCGAGGTGGCGTCGGCCGACGGCGCGGTGGAGCGGTTCGACCACGTCGTCATCGCGACCGCGGCGGATGAGGCGTTGGCCATGTTGGCTGAGGCGTCCAACGCGGAGCAGGCGGTGTTATCGGCGTTCACGTACGGCGCGCGTGAGGCGGTGCTCCACTGCGACCATCGGGTGGTGCCCCAGCGCGACACGGCGCGCGCGGGCTGGAGCTTGCACGTGCCGGCCGACGAGACTGCCCGGCCCGTGTTCTCCTACGATCTGGGCTTCTTGCAGGGCGGCCCCCACGCGCCGCGGGTATGCGTCACCCTCGACCCCGGGCCGGCCGTCGACCCGCGCAAGGTGCTGCGCACCGTGGAGCTGCGATGCCCGCTCGACACGCCAGAGGCCAGGGCCGCACAAAAGAGGCATGGGGAGATCAGCGGGATCAACCGCACGTCTTTCTGCGGCGCACACTGGGGGCTCGGAGTCCACGAGGACGGCGTCAACAGCGCGCTCGAAGTGTGCAAGCCCTTTGGCAAAGGGCTGTGAACGGGGCCCCATGAGCCGCCTCTACATCTCCGACCTCGACGGCACCCTCTTGCGCAGCAACGCGACGCTGTCCGAGTTCAGCCGGTCACAGTTGGAACGGCTGCTTGCGGATGGCGTGCTCTTCACGCTTGCCAGTGCGCGCAGCGTCGTGTCCATGCGCCTCATCCTCGGCGATTTCCCGCTGCGCCTGCCGGTGATCGCGAACAACGGCGCGTTTCTCTCCGACCTGCGCACCGGCGAACACCGGATCGTGCACGCGCTGGCGCCGGGCCTTGCGCCGAAACTGCTGGAGCTGGCCGGTCAACTCGCCTGCCCCCCGGTGACCGCCGCGCTGCGCGGGCCGGAGGAGCGCCTCTACATACCCGCGCCGCCCAATGCCGGCATGCAGTGGTATCTGGACGACCGCATCCGCGTCGGCGATCCCCGGCGCCGGCCATGGGAGACGATGGAGCCGGCCGGCGCTGACACCGTCGTGTCCATGAGTTTCATCGCCGAACGCGAGCGTATCGAAGAGCTGGGCGCGGCGGTGCGGAGCCTCGTGGGTGAGCATGTGGCGACGAACGTGTTCGAGAACCACTACACTCCCGGCTGGTTCTGGCTCGTCGCGCAGGACCGGCGTGCAACGAAGGACCAGGCCATCCGGGACTTGGTCGAACTCGAAGGGCTGTCGGGCCGGGAACTGGTGGCCTTCGGCGATCAGTTGAACGACCTGGCCATGTTCGACGCGGCCGACGTGGCGGTGGCGGTGGGCAATGCGGCCGACGAGGTCAAGGCGCGGGCGGATGAGGTGATCGGGACAAACGACGAGGACGCGGTGGTGCGGTACGTGCTGGGCGACAGGGCTTGAGGCGCTTGTAGTAGGCCCGTGAGTGCCTTCCGCTCGGGTGACGCTTCGCCATCGGAGCAGAGGGCGCCCTTACGGTCGCCACTACGAGCGGATCGCTCCCGCGGCCGTACAGCGGACTTCATAACACTAGAGGCCCAGGCGCCTCCGCTGCTCACGATTTCCGCGCTTTGCGCAGGCCCCAGAGCAGGCCAATGATGAAGCCAGCCACACCCACTGCGATCAGCGCCAGAGAAAGGGAGATCGACCTCTGCCAGATGAGGAACTTGATCTTGTAGGCGCCGGAGTTTTGCACCACGAAGATCAGCAGCAGCACGGCCAAGACAGCCGTCAGCCAAATCTTGAACCGGTGTTTGGTCTCACGAATCTTCTCCATTGCCGGCCTCCGCGTCTGAAGGGGGGGCTTCGTACCGAGCCACGACTGCCGCGCCGACCGCGTCGCCCCACACGTTCACCGTCGTGCGGCACATGTCCAGTATACGGTCCACGCCCAGGATGATGCCAATGCCTTCGAGGGGGATGTTGACCGCGGTGAGCACCATGGCCATGGTGACCGTGCCGGCGCTGGGGATGCCGGCCGCGCCGACCGCGGCAAGCGTCGCGGTCAGGAAGATGAGAACCTGTTGGCCGATGCTGATGTCGATGCCGTAGACCTGCGCGATGAACATCGCGGCCACGGCCTCGTAGAGCGCGGTGCCGTCCATGTTCACCGTCGCGCCCAAGGGCAGCACGAACCCCGCGACCCGCTGCGGCACGCCGGCGTTCTGCTCTGCACACTCCAGGGTCACCGGCAGCGTCGCGGCGCTGCTGTCCGTGCTGAACGCGATGGCGAGCGCGTCCTTCATCTGGTTCACGAATTTGAGTGGCGAGCGCCGGGCGAACACGAGGAGCACAAGGGGCAGCACAATAAGGCCGTGGATGCCGAGCCCCAAGATCACGGTCAGCATGTACTTCAGCAGTTTCCTCAGCTCCTCCCATCCGCCCTTGGCCATGAACACGGCCATGAGCGCGAATACGCCGATGGGAGCGAAGCGGAGGATGAGGTCGACGATGCGCATCATCGCCACGTTGAGCGCATTGAAGACGTCGATCAACGGCTTGGCCTGGTCGCCCATGGTCGTGAGCGTCGCGCCGAGGAGGAGCGCGAAGACGATGATGGCGAGCACGTTGCCCGAGGCCAGGGCTTTGAAGGGGTTGACGAGCGTCTTGTCGACCTGCTTGCGCATGAACGAGCCGACGGTCTCGGTCTCGCGTGCCGCGGCTTTGGCGGCCTCCTGCTTCTTGGCCTCGAGCGTCTGCTGGGTGGCTTTGTCCCGGGCCACGCCGGGCTTGATGACGTTCACGAGCACGAGGCCGATGGCGACGGAGATGAAGGTCGTGCACATGTAGTACACGAGGGTCTTGGCGCCCATGGGCCCAAGCTGCCGCACGTCGCCCAGGCTCGCCACGCCGCACACGATAGACGACAGCACGAGCGGAGCGATGATCATCTTGAGCGCGAGGATGAAGATCGTGCCGAGGAAGCCGATTTTGGGCGCGAGGTCCTCGCACCACGCGCCAAAGATCGTGCCCGCGACGAGCGCGATGAGGATTTGCACGTGGAGTTGTTTGATGAGCTTGATGGTGCGGGCTCCTTGAGCCTGGTCCGTGGCGCGAGATGCCGGCGAGTCGGGAGCGGGTTTCCGGTGTTCGGTTGTCGGTTTTGGGTTGTCGTCGCGCCGCCCACGAAAACCGACAACCGAGATCACCCCAACGTCACGCCGGTGGTGAAGGTGGCTTCGTGCTGGGCGATGATGCCGATGACGGTCCAGATGCCGCTCGTGGCGAGCGAGCCGAAGATCATGCCGAGCGCGAACATGCGCGAGCGTCGGTAGAGCCTGGTCGTGCCGAACTTGAGGATCAGCAACTTCACAAGCCACGCGAGGAACACGCTGAACCAGAGGTAGTTCATGGGCAGGCTGCCGCTCACGGGCAGGCCGATATAGTGGACCGGCCACCAGACGAAGTGCTGCCGCAGCCAGATGAGCGCATACATGATGGCGGCGCCCACACCCATGAGCCCCCAACTTAGGGAGTCGGGGGATCGAGGCGTCTTGATGTAGCTCGCAACTTGGCTCCAGTGCTGCGTGCCGCACACCCACACCGGCCACGACCCTTGGCAGTTGTAGAGCCCGTACTTGTAGCCGATGGCCAGCGCTGTGGCCAGCGACCCGAACAGCGCCACGAGTACGGCGACGAGGAGGCACCAGAAGAGCGGACGCCGGCGCGGCAAGCTGTCCGTGAGCCGCATGCCCTGCGCGGCTTGCGTCATGACGATCGTGCGCAAGTCGCCCGACCAGCAGAACGAGAAGCCCAGCGCCGAGCACCCCGCGGGGCCGAGCGCGTTCGTGCCAAATTGATTGATCATGAACGCATTGGGGATGTACACCGCGCGGGCAAAGCCCACGCCCCCTTCGCAAATCACCCGCGTGATCGAGTAGAAGACAATGATGGCCACCACGATGAACACGAACGCCTGGAACCAGGACAGGCCGGTCTCGTGCAAGTAAACCATGACCAAGAACCAGCAGCCCAGCGTGCACCAGACCGCGGCGCGGTAGGACATGATCTCGTGCGAGTCCTCATCGGTCTCTCGAAAACGGAGCCCCGTGCGCACGATGCGCCAGAGGCGCTTGCGAGCTACCCACACACCGGAGAGGAAGAGCACGACCATGGTCCCGAAGCCCACGTGGGCGTTCAACACGTCACTGCAGTAGAGCACGTGTTTGTTCGGGAGAATGCTGCCCCCTACCATGTAGGTAATCCCTGACGCGATCTTGGAGAGCACGTGGAAGGACCAGAGCCCGAGGCTGATGTCCAGCCCGACGAGATACGCGAACCCCATGGCTGGGAAGTTGAAGTACACCGTGAGACGCACAATGCGCCGAAGCATGGAGATGCTCGTGCGCAAGGTGATCGCGTTGAGGCCCGGCACGAACGCGGCAATGCCGTTGTAGCTGAGGATGAGGAACGGGATGAGCGCGCCCAGCCACACGGCTTTGTCTCGGAAGAACGGCGTCGTGACCTCGCCCGGCGCACCCTCTTTGCACAGCTCCAGAGGGAACTGCATCATCGGATAGGCCAACCGCTCGTGCTCGACCCACTGCTTGCGGAAGAGCACCATCATGCCGATCATGCCCATGTAGAGCGCCACGAAGAAGGGGAACCAAAACATGACCGGCACGGCCCAACTCTCCCAGGGGAACGACGCGTCCGGGGGAAGGCCCTCATACAGGTAGCGGATCGCGTCCGCGTCCCGCACGACCGCGGCCTGCGGCAAGTAGGGGATGAAGAGATCCTGCCACATGTTTTCCGGCGTGGCGAAGTAGTGCCACGACGAGACCGTGGCTACCCACATCTGCACCAGGCCCCAACTCGGGATGGCCGACGCGACGAGCATCATCGAGAACGTGACGAGCAGATCGGGCCCGCTGAAGCCCAGCCGCCGGTTCACCAGCTTCAGCAGCGGATTGGCCACGCCGCAGAGCACAATGAGATAGAACACCGCGCACGCGGCGAGCATGTCGTTGCTGATGCCCTGCCCCGCGAGGCGGGAGTTGTAGTAGATCGACGACGCGACGACGAGCAAGGACATGGCCGCGCCCAGCGCCATGCCCCGCCAGGGGAACCCCCGCCGGGGCGCATATCCGTCGTCGATCGGGTTTAGCTCAGCTTCTGGCATTCGGTCCTCCTAAACACTGCCTCTCGCCCCAACCCAAGAGGTCGGAGAAGTCCTGCCGGCCGCCCCACGGATGCAGATGAAGCCTGCCGCCGTCTTGTCCGATCTGCGCAATCGGTGGGTATCTGCGGGCATCTGTGGTCCTCGTCCGACGAAGGGCCGACCACCATGGGCCCCCACAGGGGGTGAATGGCAAGGCCCTGTGGCGTCAAATCTTGCGCGTGTGGCCTCGATAAAAGTGCAAGGAAACTTCAACATCTCTGACGTCAGTAGTCTAGAGGCAGAGGTGGCCTGTCGCTCCTCCCGGAGGCGCACAGATACAATGGAACAGCGTGATTATCCACAATGAGGACGCCGAATCAAGGCGCGGCTGTTCTTCGTTGCAACAGAGCTTCGGAATGCTATAATGCCGCCCGATTAGACCCATCGCGACTCGCGCGCGGATCGGGACCGAAGCGGGGCCATGAGTGAGCCGCGCCGCGCGCTGTCACTGCCACACGGGAATCCGACATGGCTAAGATCGTCTGCCCACAATGTAAGACTCGCTTCACGATCCCCCTCTCCGGCTCGTCGGACGTCACGTGCCCCAAATGCCGGGCCGAGTTCGACATGGCCGAATCCGCGCCCCCCGTTGCCGCGGCGCCGGCCAAGCCCAAGAAGGAGGAGAAGCCCAAGCCCGAAGCCAAGCCCAAGGCCAAAGTCAAGGCCTTCCTCAACGCGTGCCCCGTCTGCACCGCAGGCCAAGTGGTGGCCAAGAAGGCCGGCGACGACGAGCGCTTTGTGTGCACCCACTGCTCCTCAGTAATGGAGCAGACCATCTACGGCTACACATACGTCCAGATCGATCCCCAGTTCAAGGCGGACAAGGGCGACTTGCTGCATGAGTCGCTTACCAAAGATGACCTCGACTTCATGGTGCAGGCGGCCGGAGGCAAAGACAACGCCGACAGCACCGACTTCGCCGGCACACCCGCGGTCGCCGGGGATCGCGTCTCGGCTATCCTGGGAGGCTCTTCCGACGACGAGCCGGCCAGCAGTGACGAGAGCCTGCTCGACGATATCCTCGATGACGAGGCGGACAAACCGAGGAAGGGCAAGTCGCTGACCGCGTCGAAGAAGCCCAAGGCCGGCCTGCTGGACGACATTCTCGACGACGAGGCCGGGGCATCGGCCAAGGCCGCACCAAAGCCCGCGGAAAGCCGGCGAAGCAAGACGAAGAAAAAACGCAGGAAGGTGCTCATGTGGCAGGTGGATGAGGAGCGCCTCGAACGCAGGCGCCGCAAACGCAACCTCGGCTCGTCGGCGATGCTCCCGCGCGTGCGAACCAAGTCCCGGGCCAGCGCGTCCGACGCGGGCGACTCCTCCGATTCCGGAGAGCCCGAGGCCAAGCTGTTTGGAGTGCCGCTCGACGCATCGGACGAAGCCCTGGCCGTGGCCACAGCCCCGGACGACACGGGCAGTGAGATGGAAGCCGCGGCCGTGGGCTCGTCCGCGCAAATGGCAGCCGCAGCGTCGTCGGACGAAATGCCTGCGGCAGAAGGATCCTCGCTCGAACTGCCCGCCGCCAGCGCGGGCTCCTCTGACGAAGCGCCCGCGGCCGCCGCAAGTTCGGCCGAGTCGCTCGCCGCGGCCTCGGCGGAGTCCTCCGGCGATCTGCCCCAAGCGGAGCCGGCATCCGCCGAAGCGATGCCGGCCGTGGGGCCGGCGCCGCCGGCCCCAGCCCCCGCGCTGGCAGGCGTGGTCGTGCTGGCTGTGGCCTTGGCCGGCATCTGCGCGCTCAGGGCCGCGGAGGGCGTATTCACGAAGCTCGGCGCCAGCGGCACGCTGTCCAAGCTCGGCGCAGGGTATTGGGCCTGGCAGCAAGACTTGGGCACGAGCGGCCTCGTTGGCGCAACCCGAGCGATTGTGGGCCGGAACCGCGACGCGTTCGACCGCTTCGCTCTGCTTGTGGTCGTGGCTGTGCTTGCCTGGCGGCTGGCGGTGGCCTCGCGGGCGCTCGACTACCTTTGCCGCACGAGCCCCACGGCTGGCGACCGCACCCGCGGCAGCCAGGCCATCAACACATTCCTCTTGCTGCTCTTCGCGGGCGGGACCTACGCGCTCGCCGTCACGTGCGGGGCGTCGTCGCTTGCCGCAGCCCCGCTTCTGCTCGTGTGTTCCCTCGTGGCCTCCGTGGGGTGGATGATGCACGTGCGCGCGCTGTTGCCCAAGATCGAGCGCCGGCGCCTCTCATCGCTGTCCGTGTGGATCATGAGCAACGCCGCGTGCGCCATCGTCGTCTATCTATGTGCCAAGGGCGTCCAAGTCGGCGGCGCGTCCTACAACGGCGTCGAAGCGGCCGCGATCGCGTTGTGGCTCAATGCAACCGTGAACTGGCAATGTGCGTCAGGAACCTTGGGGGACGAAGAGGCCAGCGCGAGGCCGCGCTGGCCCATAACCGCCATCGCTCTCTTGGCCAGTGCAATCGCGGCAGTGGCGCTCTGCGCGTAGGCGCGGCTCTGGCCGGCCGCGTCGTTGAAGAATCCAATCCCACGGATGCCACCAGAGACCATGGATGAAGAGGGAATCACGCTTCTTCCCGCAGGGCAGGCCGAATCGTGGGGTCGAGTCGAACAGGTGGAACCCTGTGGCGCTGATGGTGCATGATCGCCCCGCGCGGTGAGGCCAGGATTCTGACGCCAGGTTTGTTTTGGGTGTAGGTCTGATTGTACGTATCCCAACGCGTTGCGTTCTGGAGTTTCAGTTTCGAAGTGGATTCAGGCAGGTTCACAACAAACGTCCCGGCTCTTCGCCTGCGTGCAACCCCTCGCGGACACCGCAGCCC
>JAJRTI010000535.1 GCA_024278415.1 Planctomycetota bacterium
CCGCCGGCATAGTCGTCCGAGTTGTAGCGGCTGTACACGCTCTTGGGCGGCTTGGTGAACTTCCAGTACCCTTGGCCGCGTGGCCCAAACCTGGCCCCAGCCACGCCTGACACCGACACCGGCCGCGGCAGCCCCATGAGCCACCACGCACAGTCCAGCACGTGCACGCCCATGTCGCGCATCGCGCCTCCGCCTTTCTCGATGAAGCCGAAGTTCCACGCGGGGATGCCGCTGCGCCGCACGCTGCGTGCGCGGGCGTAGTAGACATCGCCGAACTCGCCAGCTTCGATCAGGTTGCCGATGTAGCGCGCGTCGCCGCCGAAGCGCGTTGAGAGCGACATCATGTTCACCACGCCCGCGGCCTCAGCAGCTTTCACCAGTTTGCGAGCGGCCGGGAGCGAATCGGCCAGCGGCTTGGTGATGAGCACGTGCTTGTCGTGCTTGACCGCTTCAAGCGCGATGGGCACGTGCCATTGGTTCGGCGTGCCGACGAACACCGCGTCGATTTCGGGGTCGCGGCACATCTTCTTGTAGTCGGTGTACGTCTTCACCGGCTGCGGCAGCTCCTTAGCGAACGCGTCCATGCGGTCCTGCTGGAGGTCGCAAAGCGCGGCGACTCGGCCGCGCGGGCTGGCGGCGATGGCTTTGCCGTTGGGCTTGCCGATGCCCATGCCGACGATACAAACTCGGACTTCCTTGGCCATGTGTGGCCTCTCCCTTGGCGAAGCAGATGATGTGGTGCTTGGTAGGGCGAGCCGTGAGCATACCACGTGGGCTATGGGAGGCTCAACAGACCGCGCATGATTGGTAGAAACGGCCGGTCGGACTCGGAGCATGGGTGTGCAGAACTGCGCAGATGTGCAAGGCTGCCCGCGCCTGCCTTGGGTCGGTCATGAGGTTGAATTCGGGCGAGGCATCGTGTGCCAAGGGTGTCGTAACACCTTAGAGGCAGACTACTAGCGTCGTGTTCATGAGGTCTGTGGGGGGCGTCGGCCTGCGTTCGGAGCAAGTTCACGACTGGCATATTGTCGGAAGATACGTGGGGCGTTCTGCGCAGCATCGGATAGGAAAACATGGCGACGAGCAACCGACACGGTGCGGGCCGTAGAGTCTTAAGTCGTTTGACATTAGTGCGATATATGCCACTACACACCCGCCTTCATATCCAGTTCGAACTTTGGCACTGCCCCTGCTATATGGCGGGTGTCACATGGCACAGTGCTATGGACGAGTCAACGAACCTTGGTTGGAAGGAGCTGTAAGATGAAGCTGTTCAAGAAAGACAAAGGTCAGAGCTTGGTTGAGTATGCCTTGATCATCGCCTTGGTGGCAGTCGTGTTGGTGGCTGGCCTCCAGACACTGGAAGGCGGCATCACGGGCACGTTCAACAGCATTGTCGGCTCGCTGTAATGTCGCGACTTGGCCTCCCTGGTCAGGGAGGCGGACAGTCGCGAATTGCTTGCCTCCCCCCAGATACACAGGAAAGGATATGACGATGAAGAAGTTTTTCAAAGACAAGGGTCAAAGCCTGGTTGAATACGCGCTGATCATTGCGCTTGTGGCTGTCGTGCTGGTGGCTGGCCTCCAGACGTTGGAAGGCGGCATCACAGGCACGTTCAACAGCATCGTTGGCTCCCTGTAGTGGCACGTGGGGCTGCCTCCTCGCCAGGAGGCAGCCCCGGTCTCTTTTTTCCAAGCCCTTGACAACAGAAGCGAACGGAGCGATAAAGATGAAGCTTTTCAAGCGCACAAACGCACAGAGCCTCGTTGAGTATTCCCTGATCATCGCGCTTGTGGCGGTGGTTCTCGTGGCAGGCCTTCAGACTCTCGAAGGCGGCCTCACCGGCACGTTCAACAGCATCGTGGGCTCACTGTAACGACCACTTACGCTTCCGCCAGAGCGGCACCGATCCGGCCGCCGGGAGCGAACCACTATGAAACGTCTCTTCAAGAGAGAAGATGGCCAGAGCCTGGTCGAGTATGCACTAATCATCGGCCTTATCGCGACGGTACTCGTGGGGTCGCTGATGCAGCTCGTCCAAGTTCCGGTCATGGGTTGTTTCAACACGATTGTTGCTTCGCTCTGACGCGGCGTGGCCGCGGCGGAGCTTTTGAGGCAGGCGGCGCAAATCTGCTTCTCAACTTCTGTACGGCAACGGTCTATTGGGCGCGGCCCGGGCGCCCAGGAGGTGTGTTGCGGCTCGTCGGACATGGGAGTGTTCCACGGCCCCGAGCCGCCCGCACGTTCAGACACGACGATCCTTTTCAGGGCCTTCCTGATGTGTCTGGAGCCTACGCACCTCTCAAGCTGGCTGCTTCGGCGGCCGGTGGTAGCTAGGCGGGGATCCCGGAGCCCGGCACTGTTGGCGGTCGCCACGCAGTGCCGCGCTTCGGGTCCTATTTTTCCACGACGCCTATGAGCCGGGCCGTCCGAGCGGCCTATCCGTGCCTAAGTTGAGCGAGCAGGATAGCTACTTCTCCAATCACAGATTTGCGCGCCTGTCTGCCCCTACGCCTGAGAAGGTGTTGGGTGTGACAGGCGTTTTTTTGTGGCCACACACGGGAGCCCAACATGTCACGTTCAAAGGCCATCCTAATGCTGCTGGTGGCCATGATGTTTGGCCTGTTCGCCATGGTGGCGGCAGCCAAGCAGATGAGCTTGGCCGCCGGGAGCAGCCAGCAGTCCACGCCGATCATCGTCGCGTCCAAGAATATACACTTCGGATCCATTCTGAAAGAAGACGATCTGAAACTCATCGAGTGGCCCGGTAAGGTACCCTTTAAGAAGGATTCGTACTTCAAGGAAATTGAAGCGTTGGTGGGCAAGGTAGTGAAGTCCGACTTCGTCGAGGGCGAGCCCATCTTCAAGGGCCAGATTTCCTTCGAGGACTCTAAGATCGGCCTCGCCGCGCTGATCCCGCCGGGTATGCGCGCCCAGACGGTCAAGGTCGACAAGGAAATCGAAGCCGCCAGCCTCATCGTGCGAGGCTCTCGAGTGGATGTCGTCGTGACGTTGGAGCCAGAGGGGCGCAGCATGGAAAAGGTGAGCCGGACTATCCTGCGCGATATTGAAGTGCTTTTTGTGGGTGCGCCTCAGACTGGCGAAGAGGGCGAGGACGCGGCCCAGCCCCAGGCGCAGACTTATTCCAGGACAAGCACGGTTACTCTCCTCGTGACGCCCCGAGAGTCGGAGATCCTGCACCTGGCCACGACCGAAGGGCAGATCAACCTTGTGGTTCGGGGGTTTGGCGATGATAAGACTCCTGAGGATGGAGCCCACCGCGTCACCACGATCAGCCAGGCGCTGGGAATCGTCCCCAAGCCGGTCGAGACTCCGGTGGTGAAGCCCGTGAAGCCCAAGGGCCCCACGCCAGAGGAGTTCTTCAATGCCGCCCGCGTGTTCGAGGTCGAAGGCAAAGACGAGGAAGCGATCAAACGGTTCACGGAAATACGCGACAAGTTCCCCCAATCGGAATATGCGGTCAAGGCTTTGGAACAGATCAGCAAGATCGAGGCCAAGCGCCGGCGCACCGAGCGCCGGGCGGCGTTTGCCAAGCGGCTCGCCGAGCTTGACCAGGCCGAGCGTGACGGCAACTTCGTCAAGGTCGCCAAGGATGCCGAACTGTTGATCGCGGAGTACTCCGATCTCGATATGGGCGGCGGCGCCTCCCCCCAAGAATCGGTCAAGGCCATACAGGCCCGGGCCGCCAGGGACGAGGATCAGGCCAAACGCTTCTACCAGCGGTTCCGCAACTTCCTGTTGCTCAAGGCGCTGCCCAAGGCCAAGGAGCAGCTTGCCGCCATCGAACAACGCTATCCCAAGAGCCGCTATACGGTCGAAGGACACAAAGCTTTGGAGGCCGCCGCGAAAGGCCTGCCCATCCCGCCGGCTCCCAAAGGGGCCTTGGTGGGCATCAAGGCGGCCTCATCGACCAAAACGTCTGTCAAGGAAACACAGCCGAAGCCAACGGGAGAGGAGGACAAGGGCCCGGTGCTCGTGAAGCCTGCCGACTGATACTCCACGCGCACGGACAGCACAGCCATCCGCTGCCAACCAACATCATGCCACAGCGACTCACCATACTGATTGTCGACTCCAACGACGACCGCCGGACCGCCATCGAGCAAGCCGTCGCTGGCTTGGCCGAAGCCGAATGCCAAAGCATGGGGCTCATCGACCCGCAGCAGGGACCGGCCACCATCGACGAACTGGC
>JAJRTI010000536.1 GCA_024278415.1 Planctomycetota bacterium
CATGCCCTGCCAGTTGGGCACGCGAATGCCTTTGAACAGCAACACGCGGCCTTTGCCAAAACGCGTGTACCGGAAGTGCTTCCTGAACATGCCCTTCGCATCGGCCGCCGAAGCGAACGCCGGCAACGCGGGGAACGGCGCGCCGCTCAAGACGGCCCCGACAGGCGCTTCCCCTTTGTTCTTCCTGCGCAGCACGCGTTCGAGGTAGGGCTTCGTGCCGGCCGGGATGAACCCCGCGAGGCCGGTTCCCGCCTTGACCTTCTTCAGGATCGCATACTGGCAGTCCATGGGGATCACGTCCCAGTTGACGTTCGAGACGACGATGACGTCGTAGTCGGCCTTCAAGTCTCGGCGAAGCCGTTCCGCCATCTCATGGCTCGTGGTGCCCTTCATGGCCGCCTTCCACCATTTGTCCTTTGACTCCAGGCCGAGCTGCTTGGGGGACTCCGCGGCAAAGACCGTGTAGTCCATGGCCAGGCGTTGCGCGATCTCGACGGCCTCCCGCATCGCGTTCCGGTGCGTGATGAACAGCGCGCGCACCGGCCCCCTCGCGTACGGCTTCGCCCACGCGATGTGCGGCGTGACTACGTCCTCACTTGGCTCGAAAAATTTCCGGTCGTACTCGTAGCGTTCCGCGCCGGCGGCCGGGCTTGGTGCGGCCAGTACAAATGCGCAGGCGAAAACGAGAATAGCGGTGCGTGTCATGTCGTGCCTCCATGGGTAGCCGCATGCGCCAGCATGCGGGCAAACCGGCGAGTGGCTCACGAACGCCCGCACTCTGGCGAGTGCGGCTACTGCGAGGAGTCATCTTAGTCTCTCAGAAGCTCGTCCCAGCGGAGGCGCCAAAGCAGGTCTTGCTGCTGCTTCAGCTCCTGGACAAGCTCCACTTCATCGCTGGGCGTTGCTTGATCGGATGTCTTTCGAAGACGCTGCACCCTCTCAGCGAGGATGCGATGCAAGTCGGCGGCTTGCTTGGACTCCTTCGCAGGGTTGCCCATTGCTTCGAGCAGTGTCGCGATCTCAGTTCGGCGTTTGCGCCACTCGTCGGAGAACACGCTGCGGTGGACGAACTTCATGCCGCGCAGCGCGGCGAGTTGCGCGTCGGCCGTCCGGCGCATGTACGCGACCGCTTCGGCGTTCTTCATGCCGAAGAAAGAATCCCACAGGATCATGCGCACCTCGCGGCCGCTCGGGCGTAGGATCGTCGTGACCGCGTAGGAGCCGACCTGCACGTCGCAGGCCTTCACGTCCTCCGGCGCATAGACCAGAGCAGACGGGCCTTCGCTCTTCGGTTTGCCGTACTCGTGGACGTTGTCGTAGTAGGCCACCCACCACTCGTCAGCGATCGAAAGCTGGGCCTTGGCCACTTGCTTCACCTTGCGTTGGGCCGTAGCGATCTCGCGCTCGCCGTCGCGTGTCGCGCCCGCGGGATAGTTCGCCAGCCGAATGCGCCAGTCCACTGGGTCGCCCGCCGGGAAATACCGCACCGAACAGAAGAGGCTCTTGCCCATGGGCAGCGCTACGAACGTGACGCGCCACGTGCCTTCCTTGCGCTCCCAGTCGAACACGACCGCGCCGCGCTCGCCGTCTTCGCTCACGCGGACCGACTTGACCGGGGTTTCGCCGATCTGCTCGTTCCCGACGAAGAGGCGCAGGAACCCCTGCGCGTACCAATTCTGCGGCGTGGGCCGCGACAGGCCGATGAGCCCCTCCAGGGGCAGTACCTTCGGCGCGTGCGACTGATCTGCATCCACCCAGTGCAGGAGCCTGAACGTGGCAGCGCCGGTGTTGAGCGTCGCGGTATATCTCACCGTAGGGTGGCCGACGTGGCCGCGGTATCTTGGCAACATGCCTTGCATGGGGCCTTGGACGCTTGCCACGACGCGGGCCGCGGCCGCGGCGGGCGTGGCCTGCCAGAGCGCGAGGACCGCGCATAAGGCACAGATCGTGTTCGTTCGCATGTCTGCGGTTTGTCCTGGCTTGGTTTTGTTCGGCTGCAGCCAAAACGTTGCGAAGCAATCGTCGTCGTAATCGTAATCTTAGTCGATCCCCTCACCCTGTTACGACGACGATTACGACAATGACCACGTAGAGAGCCGCGGCCGGCGCAAGAGCTGGGGGAGTATACCATAAGCTTGACGCGCTTCCGCTGGTCGGCTACAGTCCGGCGCGAACAATCAAGATATGAGAGGAGAAGGATCGTGATAGACTTCCGCTCTTGCTTGACGCGTCACTGCGCATTGGGCTTGCTTGTCGCGGCGTATGCGACCTGCTGCGGGGCGCAAGGCGAGGAGGAGCCCGTGATCCGCGGCTCCCGGGCCTGGCTCAAGGAAGTCGGCGCGGACGACCTCGCGCGCGCGGGCATGGACGACGCGACGTACGGCGCGGAGTCGAACCCCACCGGCGAGCCCATCGGCGGCGGAACGGGCTATAGCCGGATCGTGAAACCCGAAGACGCTACGGTCGTCGTGCGCACGCCGGAGGAGTTCATGGCCGCGCTCAAAGCGGCCACGCCGGGCACTGTCATTTACGTGGCCGACGACGCGCAGATCGACCTGACGCGCTACAACGACATCACCATCCCGGGCGGCGTGACCCTCGCGAGCGGCCGCGGGCGCGGCGGGTCCGAGGGCGCGCTGGTCTACACGAACACGGTCAGGAGCGGCCGGCTCTTCCGCACCGGCGGCCCCGGCATTCGCCTCACCGGACTGCGCTTCGAAGGCTCGTACCCCGGGCGCGAACTCCTGACCCAGCGGCCGATCTTCATAGGCGTGTACCACCCCAACGTGGAGGTGGACAACTGCGAGATCTTTGCGTGGAGCTGCGCGGCGGTGGGCGTGGGCAGCGGCGCGGTCGAGGGGGCGCGGGTGCATCACAACTACATCCACCACTGCCAACGCGGAGGCTTGGGCTACGGCGTGTCGCTCAGTCGCACGCACGTGCTGATCGAGGGCAATCTGTTCGACTTCTGCCGCCACGCGATCGCCAGCTCCGGCGTGCCCTATAGCGGATACACCGCGCGCTACAACGTGCACCTGGAGAACACCATCAGCCACGTGTTCGACATGCACGGCGCGCGGGACTTCGAGAAGTACAAACTGGTCGGCCTGTGGCACCTCGACGAAGGCCGCGGCGCACGCTCGAACGACTACTCGATCTACAACGGCGACCACGACGCCGCGTTGCACAACATGGATGCCTCCGCGTGGGTCGAGGGGCGCATCGGCAAGGCGATTCGCTTCGACGGCCGGGACGACTATCTGGACATGGGCAAGAAGCGGCAACTCGCGCCCAAGAGGGGCCTGACCGTGGCCGCATGGATCCAGCCGGATTCGATCGCCGGCACGCAAGCCGTCTTCAGCAAGGCCGACACCGGGGAGCGGGGATCGGGCTACTCGTTGCGCGTGGTCGATGGCGCGCTTGAAGGCGCGCTCTACACACCGGACGGCAAGCGCTGCGCGGCGCGCGCCGGCAAGATTCGCGCGGGCGAGTGGCAACACGTGGCCATGACGTGGAATGGCAGGGCCGCGGTGCTGTACGTCGATGGCGGCAAGGTGGGCGAGTTCGCCTGCAAAGGCCGCAAGCCTTCGGGCAATCGCCTGCTCGTGGGCCGAGACAGCGCGGCGGCCAGCAGCTTCTTCCGCGGCGTCATGGACGAGCTGCGCCTCTACAACCGAGGGATGAGCGCCGCGGACATCCTGCGGCAATTCCACCTCAATGGCGATATCGCCGGCCGCGTCATTCTGATGCACCACAACACCATCCGGGCCACGTCGCACGCGGCGCTGGTCGTGCGCGGTCGTCCGTCCGTGGGCTGCTGGGTGCACCACAACCGTTTCTACTCCCCCTCGGACGCGGCCGTTGTGCGGCAAGTGAACGCGATGGGGAACTTCCACGTGTTCGACAACCAGTACCTCGGCCGAGGGCTCAAGCCCGCGCCGGACTTCACCCGGGCGGCCCTCTTCGGCCGGTGGCGGTTCGACAAGGCGAAGGGCTCGGCCGTTCCTGACGCGTCCGGCCGCGGGAGGCAGGGCGCGATCCAAGGCGACGCCGGCGCGGATGCATGGGAGCAGACCGACCAAGGCCGCGCGCTGCGCGTGGTGCGCGAGAAGCGCTGGCTGGAAGTGCCCAAGGCCGCGGACACGGACTTCCCGGACCGCGTCACCATCGGCCTGCGCATGCGAGTCGATGCGCTCCGCGAGCACCAGGTGCTGCTGGACAACGGCCTGTTCCGAATCTTTCACCGCGGGGCATGGGCCGGCCACCGGCTGTACTTTCTCTGCCGCGTGAAGGAGCGCACGCGGGCCGGCGACTCGTCGTGGAGCGGTTTTGTGGGGGTCAGGACCGCGCGCCAGATCAAGCCTGGGGAATGGTTCGAGGTCGTGGGCGAGCGGGACGGCGACGTGATGCGCATCTACTTGAATGGCAAGTTGGAGCGCGAACTCGAATGCGTCGGCGATTCCACGGTGTCGACGCGGTCCCGCGACGCGCTGCGAGTCGGGCAGTACGTCGATGGCGCGGTCAGCGACGTGTGGATCCGGTCGGCTGCACGGCCCGCCGAAGCCGGCCAGCCCAAGCGCACGACGCGGAACTTGTTCGTGACCGGCGAGCGCGGGTACGAGGAGGACGGCGTCGCACCGGACCAAGGCGCGGCATCGACGCCGTTCCGGTTCCGAGTGTTGTATCGCGATCCTAAGGGCCGCACGCCGGCGATCGGGTTCCCACGCGTGCACGTATTCCGTGACGGCCAGTCGTACGTGAACGAAGCGCCGGTGACCATGCTCGCGGTGGACGAATCGCCGTATGAGAAGGGGCGCGTCTATACGTACTCGATGCGGCTGCCCAGGGGCTCGCAGTACCAATACCTCTTCGAGGTGGAGACAATGGACGGCGAGACGTTCAAGACCGCGAAGTTCGACGGCCCGGCCGTGACGGAGGGCGGCTCCGCGCCAGTGCTGTCGTGGACAAGCCAAGGCGGCTATGGCCGAGGGGGCGTAAAGCCGCTGATCGGCGACGTGTCGACCGAGTTCGACTTCCGCATTCAGTTCACCGACCTGGACGGCGACTCGCCCATGGAGGGCGATCCGCGCGTGCACATCTTGAAGGCCGGCCAGGAGATCGAGGGCTCCCCGTTCGCCATGCAGCCCATGAGCGGCCGGGCGACGTGGCGGGGCCGGCCGTATCGGTTCCGCACGAAGCTCGCGGCTGGCGAGGATTACTCGTATTACTTCACCGCGAAGGACGCAGACGGCAACGAAGCGCCCAAGACGCTCACCCGCCGCGACCCGACGGTGGACGCGGGCAAGGACGTGGCCCCTCCCGATCTGTCCAACATCCGCGCTACTAACGTGGCCGCGCACGCGGCAACCATCGAGTGGCAGACGGACGAAGCGGCCACGTCGCGGGTCGAGTTCGGCGTGAATGCGAGGTACGGGCAGCAAGCGGAGTCCAACGCGCGCACGAAGCAGCACGCGCTGCGCCTGGCCGGGCTCGATGCCGGCGTGACATACCACTACCGCGTCGTCAGCCATGATGAAGCGGGGAACCGTGCTGAGAGCGGGGACTACACGTTCCGGACACTGAGGCCATGATAAGTCTGCCTGAAGTGGTTCTTGACAGCAGGGAGGCAGGGGGGTACGCTTTGCGGGCCGCTAGCGGAGTGTCCCCCGGCTTTCGATCATAGTGCCGAGATCAGACGCCCTATGGTCAGACGCGGGTGTTTCCCAGCCAGTCTTGGAGGAACAGACCATGGAACGCGTGCGCAAGCTTCGGACTGTCGGCCGCGGACGTTTTGGGGGCGCGGGATCGAAGGCACTGCTAGGGCTGGCGATGGCCGGCCTGTACGCGGCGGCCGCGATGGGGCAGACGGCGCCCGTTCCCACCTCGACGCACCCGCTGCTCGCGGCCTTTCCCGAGGCCTTACAAATGGGACCGCCCCAATGGGTGCGGCCAGGGACGCGGATCGTCACCCACATGGGCACGGCGGCGATCACTTACGGCGGTGGGCGGGGGCCCAACTCGCCGCTTACGCGCGCCAGCGGACAGGGGTTCGTCGTCTACGACGTCGTCGCGATCGCCGGCACTCGTGTCGCACTCGAGGTGCGGACCTACGTGTCCCTCAATGGCCAACTCTCTCTGGGCGGCATCACGGGCCAGTTGTCGCTTGCCGCGGTGAGCGACGTGTGGGTGCATCCGGACCTGTTGCAGCGGGCGCTCGGAATGAATGGGCAGGGCGAAGTGGTTGCCGTGCGCATGCCGTACCCGATGAACGGCAAGACGGTCGACGCGATTAGGCTCGATTACCGGGCGCGGATGAAGGCCAACCCGGGGAGCTACTCAAGCGTCAACTCGTACACGTACGACGCCAAGAGCGGCGCGCTACTGCTCATGGGCCTCGATAACCTCAACAACATCGCGCAGCAGCGACTCGCGGGAATTCGCACGATCAACCTGCCTTGGGCGAGGGTGCCGGCGCCCGGCTGGGTGGCCAACGCGAGGGTCCTCCGGTACTCCGGCGCCTCCACCACGAGCGTGCCGGGCGCCGCGTCGTTCGCGTACCCGGTGACGAGCGAGTTGCTGCTCGGCCAGCGGGGGCCCGACTGGGCCGCGTTCGAATACCGCGCGACCATCCGCTACGGCCAAGGGATGCCTCCGCAAAGCAGCAGCACGCCGCGCATCAGCGGCTCCGCGCAGATTGGATCGATTTGGATCGCTCCTGCCGCACTGGCCCAACTGCGCGCCGGGCAGACGATCGACACGGACCCATTCACCCGGATCCAGACCGTGGTCAAGTACGTGGGGCCGTCGCGCAGCGGGAGCTACCTCGTCGTGATCGCGGAGAGGACCCAAGGCCTCGAAATGGAGTACGGTTACGACCGACAGACGGGGCTCATGGTCTTCGCGTCGAGCACGACGCAGTCCGCAATGAGCCGCACCCGCATCGAGGTCCGGTTCGCGGGGCGGAACTGACGCTAGCAGACTCGGCGCGCCGGGCATCTGGGCTCGCCCTGTCGAAAGCCAGGAGGATGGTCTGATGAAGCGCGCCACGTGCCGGCTTTCCGTGTGTTGGGCCTTCGCCATGTGTGTGAGTGCGTGCGCGGACGACTGGCCCACCTATCGCCACGACAACGCGCGGAGCGGAGTGACGCGGGACGAAGTGGCGCCGCCGCTGAAGCAGCGCTGGGTTTTCCGCCCCCTCCACCCGCCCCACCCCTCTTGGCCGGACCCCAAGCGCGAGCGGCCGCGGGTGCGTTTCGACGATGCGTTTCAAGTGGCCATCGCGCATGGCTGTGTGTACTTCGGTTCCTCAGCAGACGGGAAGGTGTACGCCCTCGACGCGGCCACGGGGCAGGTGAGATGGCAGTTCATCACCGGCGGCGCGGTGCGGCTCGCGCCGGCCGTGTGGAAGGACCGCGTGCTGGTCGGGTCGGACGACGGCTACGTGTATTGCCTGTCCGCCAAGAGCGGGGAGTTGCTCTGGAAGCGCCGGGCCGCGCTGGAGAAGCGGCAGGTGATCGGCCACGGCCGGATGATCTCGATCCAGCCGCCGCGGGCCGGCGTGCTCGTGGATAACGGCGTGGCGTATTTCGCGTGCGGCATCTTTCCCACTGAAGGAGTCGGGCTGGCCGCGGTCGACGTGCGGACGGGCAACCTCATTTGGCGGAACGACACGTTCGGCCAGGTGTATCAGCGCATGGCGCACGGCGGCACGGAAGGGTTCTCCGGTGTGTCGCCGCAGGGGTACATGCTGGCCTCCGCGGAGCGCGTCTACGTGCCCAGCGGCCGAGCGGTGCCGGCCGCGTTCAGCCGCGCGGACGGGCGCCTGCTATTCTGGCGCGGCGCAACCCACCACGAGGGCGGCACGTGGGCGCTTCTCGTGGGCGATTCGCTCTACTCGGACGCGGAGCGCCTGCTCCCGCCCAACGCGGCCGCGGCATACTACGAGGGCGGCAAGACGCCGCCCATCGATGGCACGCGGCTGTTCTACGACTCGCCGCGGCTCATGGCTCGCGATGGGGCGACGGGCCGGGACAAGTTTGTGGCTTTCCCCGGGGACAGGGTCATCGTGACGGAAGACATGTCGTACTCCCAGAATCGAGGGATCATCACCGCGCTGGACGGCAAGGAATACGGGGAGCTTGGCGCGCGAGAGAACACGCTCGCGAAGCAACTCATGTCGAACTTCTGGCGCAATTACAAACGCAGCCTCGATTGCCGCGTGATTCGGCGCCGGCAACGGGCTCTGGCCAAGCGGGGCAAGGAACTCAGCGCCGCCGATCGGGAGGCGCTGGCGAAGGCGGAGAAGGAACTGGCGCCCGGCATAGCGGAGCGCAAGCGGCTCGAAGCGGAAATGCGGGAGGTCAAGAAACGCATCGCCGCACTTGTCAAATGGCGATGCCAGACCGGCTGCAATGCGGACATGATCTTGGCCGGCCGCGTGCTGTACGCGGGGGGCCGAGGGAAGGTTGTGGGGATCGACACCGCGAGCGGCAAGGTCGTGTGGACGGGCGAGATCGAGGGGACCGCGCGCGGGTTGGCCGCGGCCAGCGGCCGGTTGGTCGTGAGTTCGGACAACGGCCGCATCTACTGCTTCAGCAAACAGGCGCCATCGCCGCCGGCCGTCGTCGAACAATCGGTTCGCCTCGATCCGTATCCCAAGGACGGGCTGACCGCTTTCTATGAAGCCATGGCCAAGCAGATCGTCGAGCAGTCGAACGTGACGCGCGGCTACTGCCTGGTGTACGGCAGTGGCGAAGGCCGCTTGATCTACGAGTTGCTCAAGCGGACGCAGTTGCACGTGTACGGTTACGAACCGGACGAACGCAAGGTGGCGATTGCGCGGCAAGCGTTGGATCGCGCGGGGCTGCTTGGCGTGCGCGCGAATGTGTTCCGAGCCGATCTCGACGACCTGCCGTGCAGCGACTACTTTGCGAATCTAATCGTGAGCGACACGATTGCCGCGGAAGGCCGCGTGGTCGGCTCGGCCCGGGAGATGTTGCGCGCGCTTCGGCCTTGCGGCGGCGTCGCACTGATCGGACAGCCCCCGGGCGCGGCGCGGCCCCTCGATGTCGGCAAGCTGAAGACCTGGCTTGGAGAGCGGCCCGATGTGGAGGTGGTGCAGACACGCGGCGTCTGGGCCAAGGTGACGCGCGGGCCGTTGCCGGGGGCCGGCGACTGGACGCACCAGTATGGCGATCCCGGCAACAGCGGCTCGTCGATGGACGAACTCGTGCGGGCTCCGTTTTCGCTGCTCTGGTTCGGCCGGCCGGGCATGGCGAAGGTCGTGGACCGGCACGCGAGGGCCGCGTCGCCGCTCTACATAAACGGGAAGCTCTTCCATCAAGGGATCAATCACATTTGGGGCATCGACGCGTACAATGGGTTCATCCTCTGGGAGCGGGATCTTCCGGGCGCGATGCGCGCAGGGCTGTCCAACACGAGCAGCAACATGTGCACGACTTCGGCCGCGCTCCTTGTCGCCACGGGCAAGGAGTGCCTGGCTCTCGATCCAGAGACTGGCCAGACCGCGCGCGCGTATGCCTGTCCCAAGGTTGGGCGGGGCGACAAGTGGGGTTGGATCGCGACCAACGGGGCGCGGCTCTTCGGCAGCGCCGCGATCAGCGCGTACGAAAGCGATGCGCTCTTCTGCCTGGACTTGGGCTCAGGGCAACCCGTGTGGACGCATCGCGCTCGGCTCGTGCGCAACGCCACCATGGCGATGGCCCCGGGGCGCATCTTCTTCCTCGATAGCCGGCCAACCGGCGAGGAGAAGGAGCAAGCAAGAGCCGCGGCGCCGCGGGAAGTGCTCGAAGATCCTCCCGCGCCTGTGCGGCTCCCAGGCCAGCCCTACTACCCCAAAGGCAAGACCGCGCCGGACATTCGCACGCTCACCGCGCTCGACGCAGCCACCGGCCGCGTCGTGTGGCGCGTGCCCATGGACCTGACGGGCATGGGCAAGGAACCGGCCTTGATCTGCGCCAAGGGGGTGCTGCTGGTGTGCGCCAACATGGACGCCCGCCGGCTGACCGCGCGGTCGGCTGAAGACGGCCGAGTGCTGTGGGACAAGAAGACCGTGTACTTCCGCCGGCCGGTCATCGTGGGCGAGACGATCTACACCCTCCCCTATGCCCACGACTTGCGCACGGGCAAGCTGGTGATGCGCACGAACCCGATCACGGGCGAGCCGACGCCGTTCGTGTGGACAAAGGCGTACGGCTGCGGCGGCACATCCGCGTCGAAGCACACCATGTTTTTCCGTTCGGGATCGCTCGCGTACTACGACTTCACGTCGGACGCGGGCGTGGGCAACTTCGGCGGGCTGAAGCCGAGTTGCTGGATCAGCCAGATCCCGGCCGGCGGGCTCTGGCTTGCGCCGGAGGGGAGCGCCGGCTGCACCTGCGCGTACCCCATTCGGTCCACGGTCGCGCTGAAGCCCTACCCCGGGAAGAAGGATTCTTGGGCCTGCTACGTCGCGGGCATCCCGGTCACCCCGGTCAAGCATCTCGCCCTCAACTTGGGCGCGCCCGGCGACCGGCGCGACGCGCGCGGCCGCGTCTGGTTTGCCTGGCCGCGTCCGAAATCGTACTTCGGGCTGAAGCTGAATGTGAAGACCGAGTTTGCCGGGGGGCAGGGCTTCTTCCGGCACAACCCGACGACGACCCCGATCGCCCGCACGACGGAGCCTTGGGTCTACAGCTCCGGCTGTGTGGGGATCACCCGTTGCGTGGTGCGGCTGCTCGACAAGGGACAAAGCCCCGGCCGCTACTCCGTGCGCCTCCATTTTGTCGAGCCATCGAGCACTGGCCCCGGGCTGCGGGTCTTCGATATCAAGCTGCAAGGGAAAACTGCCGCACGGCGCTTTGACATCGTGTCAGAGGCTGGAGGCCGAAGGCAAGCACTGGTCAAGACGTTTGAGGGCATCGACGTGGCGAGCGATCTTGTCGTGGAATTCGTGCCCGCCAAGCCGGCCCCACGCCGGGGCGAGGCGCCCATTCTGTGCGGCATTGAGGCAATCCGCACCCCATGATTCGCGAGGCTCTCCACTCGCTCCGTCGCCGCACGCCGGGTTTGCGCGGTCTCGGGGGAGGCCCTGACGGGCCCCACAGCGAACGGCCGGGGCTCCTGCTCTACGAAGCCGCCGGGGTAAGGGAGCAGGTGTTGCCCGCTTCCGCGGCGGCATCGGTACCCCCCCAAACGCAAACCCGATTGCGGCCAGACTCCTTGGCTTGATAAAGTGCGTCGTCCGCCTCGCGCAGTATCGTATCCACATCAAGGTTCG
>JAJRTI010000537.1 GCA_024278415.1 Planctomycetota bacterium
AACCCCGGGGCCTCCAAAGCACGGCCTGGGTGACGGGAGCCCTCGCCTGGCATCCATGCAACTCGGAACTCCGGTTTCCACATGGGGCCCCTTGTCGATGCGATCCGTTGTGGAGTGCGCCGGCTTGACGGCGCTTTTGATTGGAGGCGTGTGCGACGCATTGGCACACACGCGCACATTAGGAGCGGCTTGTAGTAGGCCCGTGAGGGCCTTCCGCTTCTGCGCGACACACGCGCGCATTCATGAGCGGTGGCGGGTTCCTCGCCCCGTCCGGCCTCTACCCATTCGTTGCGTTCTATTGATTCGTTGCTATCCCAGATAGAGAGAGGGCAACGAATCCTTCTCCTCCCCAGCAGTCGTATTCTTCGGCATTCGTGGGTACGTCCTGCCGTGCGGATAGGGTTGTCGATGCGCCGGCTCGACGCCGCTTTCGCATCACACCGCAGTCAAGCCAGCGCGGCGGAGAGAAAGCGGCGGTTCCGCACATGCGGGACCGCACTCCACGTGGGCTGCGGCGCAGCCACCCCTTTTTCGCAGCGAAGTCTGCGAGAAAGCGTAGCCCGTTAATCCTCTGGCAAGGACATCAGCGAACGCACGTGTTGTTCGGCGGGAGCACAAACGCGCGAGCGTGCGCTCGCGCGTGCATGCCCCGACGCGGACACACATGTTTAAGCACGGGTGTCCGCGTCGGGATCGAAGGGGTGGCCGTCCAGCTTACCAGCACGAGCAGCAGCCGCCGCCGGCCCGATCATCCGTCAGCCATGAGCATCGCCCACGATGGCCGGGGATCAGGCGTCCGTACCAATGCTGGCAGCCCTGATACTGGACGTTGCTGTTGGTCTTTTCGGCTTGGTTTGGCGCCCACCAAGAGCGAGTTGGGATGGCCGATGCGGCAGGCTGGGCCTTCTTTGCCGAGGACAAGGCTTGGCCGCAATAGGGGCACTGCCCAGCCCATGTAGCCTTCATCGCGGGATGGGACGGACATGTGTAAGAGGCTTGGCCGCGCTGCGCCAAGGACTTCTGCCGCGCCGGAGGCTCTTTGCCCGCCTGCCGCTTGCTCTCCTGCGCCAGCGCATAGCCGGCCCAGGCCAAGACTATCGCGGCCATCAACACACCACTGACGATCGTTCGCTTCATCACAAGACTCCTTCTAGAAAGGGGACACACAAGGCACAAAAAACGTTGTTCAGAAGTCGCACAATGCGCTTCGCCGCGCTACTGGCACATGGACCGTTCGCAAGAGCCGGCAGCATTCCGTTCAGGTGTTTTCGATGAACTGTCAGAACTGGGGGCGTCCTCATCGCCGCTGTTGCCTGCCACTCGCTTCATCCAGTTGCACCCGCGCATGCGCATGCACTCGTCTATAAAGGGCGCCAAGGTCTTGCGCTCCTCTGGAGCAGCCCGTTCCTTCAGTTCCTCAAGCGTCTGTTTCTGAAACTCGGACAGATGGGCCGCGCGAAAGATCACGCGCTTCCGACCCGCAACAGGCAGGGCCGGAGCCGCGTCCAACGCGGCCCGTGCTTCGTCCAGCATGGCCTGGAGCAGTTCCTTGTCGATACCGCCTCCTCTCTGCTGTTTCTGCACGGCTTCCTTTAGCCGTTCCTCTGAGAATGTGATTCGCAGTTCGGCCTTGTCTTCCGGGTTCAGCGTCAAGATGAACGTGGCGCGCTCGGTGAGTCGTTTGATCGGATAGAGCCAATCCCCCGGCAGTGCGCTAGCGGAAGCGGAAACGGAACCCCAACCTATCAGCAAGACGGCCAGCAGCATGGCCGCGGCGCGGATGAGAGCACTGCGCCTGAACCAGCCCACGCGTGGCGCAGGCGAAGGCATTGTGGCCGGCGGAGCGCTCGGCTCGGCTGTCACCCGGGCGAGCGCAGCCATCAGGCCGCGCACAGAGGTTGTTGGCTCCGGCAGCCTCTCGAGTTCCTTGGCGAGCGATAGCAGCGGACGGATTCTGTCGGCCTGCTCAGGATACTCCGCGAGTATTCCCTCAGGGTCTCGGCCCGCGCGTATTGCTTCGATGCACAGGTCGAGTAGGTGTTCAGGTTTCGACGCCATGGGGACGGCCCTCCTCTCCGTGCTGCTTGCGCGGCACAGCGATCGGATCTCAACAGCAAAGCAGGGTTCGACTCGGGTGGCCTCGCGTTTGAGGCCATGTTTGGCCAACTGTGCTTTCCTGCTGGTTCAGACGCACGACCTCTGCGAAACGTTACGCACGCATCAATAGTTTCCCCAACCCGCACGCGGCGTCCGCACTCATCGCCGTCCGGACAACTCCAGTCCGACTCTCCGCCGAGCTTGTCTCGGTGGAAGTGAGGCTTCTGCACTAACACGGCGTGTACGGCCCTATTCCGCCCCTTCCCAGCCGTACTGATGTTCCGCTGCCGGTTCGCCTGACACAGGATTGAGCGAGCGGGAGACCAGACCTGTCCCACGGATGTCACCAGAGACCACGGATGAAGAGAAGAATTGGCAAACAGACCGGGCGTCAGAGCCCCTAGTGTCGCGTCCCGCAAGTTCGTATGCCTATCTGAGTCGGTGGGGCTGTGCTTGGAGACCCGCGTCGTGCGATTGGCCAAACGCACTCCCCCAACGCCACAGGGGGCGCAATTGGGCGCAAACCCCGAACGGGGTTTGACAACAGAGCCCAGGGTAGCCGCAGAATGCGGCTACCCTGGGTGCGCGACCGCAAAACGATTGAACGCCGAAGGCGTTCCACAAGAATGTGGGATCCGATGCGAGGCCATCCGCGTAGAACCCGTTCGGGGGGGGAGGGGGGCGTGCGATGTCGCCGAAGGGTTTCCCAGGGTTGCGCTACGCTTAACAGCCCGTCAACAAAGTGCTGTCCTGCTGCGACGGGGTCTTTGCGCCGATCTCTGCGTTGCGAAATCTCGACGAATCACCCAATTCGCCTGCGATTTCGCGCCTTGATCTCGGCGCAAATCCCTCCGCCTCG
>JAJRTI010000538.1 GCA_024278415.1 Planctomycetota bacterium
CCGCAACCCTGGGCTAGAAGCCGGAAGCCCGTTGGGCTTCCCAACAGCGTTGCGTCAAGCGGAAACGGTGTCCATTGAACTCTCGCGCACGTTCATGGGGCCAATGGCTGCTGCAATCGGCTGAAGTGTTACCTTCGGCCTATCACACCCTCGAAACGGAGGTACGAATTGCTTGGCGAAGGCGTACGGTGCGTCGCCTTCCCACTAGCGGTTCTTGCCATCTGTCAGACACTCCATTTCATTCGAAGCCCTGGCAAAGGACGTTTCTGTCGCCGGGGGACCGCCTCCGTGGTTCTCCTCCACACAACCGACAGCATCACCGGCGGGAACACTGCAGAGCGAAGCGGTGCAGTGTTTCCCGTCCGTGCGTATGCCGATTAGTTGGGGCATTTCATACGTCCATTTGCGACGCAATCATGGCTTCGACACGGGGCGCATCAAAGGCGGTCGCTACGCTCAACACTACCATCGCTATCAACTCGAGCGCCAGCAGGATGCCGGTGAGCATGTTGTTGATCATGTCGTAGGCAGAATGAATCGCGAGCCCGGCAACGATCGTCGCTACCACGATGATGACTGCATTGATCCACAGGAATGATCCACGTCGATGGAAGAGGAACTTTGCCGTTGCCTCCAGTTCCCAGCAAGAGAGGAATTCGCCGCACATGTGGTTTATCTTGCGTTCCAGAGCCTTGATGTATCCGGCATGAACGTTCTGGTTGGATATCAGGGCCAAGATGAACATCGCGAGGAAAAACTCGACTTGGGACAGAGCGAACAGCACTGCCTGACGGACCTCATCCTTGACGATGACGCCGTCTTACCAGCAGATAGTCCCGGCCACCCCGGCAAGCGTTAGAAAAAGCATGACGGACTTGTGCATGCTCCTCTCCATCTCAATGATCTCGAGACGCAGACCATGCCGTTCCTGACAAATGGCTTCCAGTTTGTGATGGTCTTCCATTTCGGATCCTTCGTCGTAAGTGGGCTGTGATCTCTTCCTGTCTCAACTTCTTGTTCTACGCCGATTGCCCTTTCGAGAAACAGACGGACGGGTCAACCGCAAGCTACCTGCCGCTGGCCTCTCCGTTAAGCATCCTTGGCCGAAATCGCTAAGGAATCTTGACGGGTGGCATGTCCGGGCTATCTGGAGCTATCCGGGGACAGAGCTATCTGCGGTTACCTAGGAACGCCATCCGCATTTCGCCATCCGAATCTCGACCTGTCCGACGCTGAGACGCTCATGGCAAGGCGCGCATGACGGCATCGCGCACCTTCTCGGCAAGGGCCAGGGCTGCTTGGGCCTCCTCTGCATCCGGTTCTGGCATGCCGCCGGGGTAGCGCGCCTCAACGGCGTACTGCGTCAGGGCAATCGCGTCTTCCAGCGAGTGGGCCAAGTCCGTGTCGATTGGCTCGACCAGATCGAGGACTTCCTGGATATCGTGGGTCTTGGGGAAATCGACCCCGTTGCGAACGAGGAACGCCTTGAGGTACTTCTCCGCGGCCTGCTGCGAATGGAAGCAGGAGGGATACGGCAGCGGCGGCTCGGCGGCCAGCAGCGATTCTGCGGCGCGTGTGTCCTGATCGGCCTTGTGGACCCATTGGCCGACCAGCTCCCGAAGGACTTGCTCCTCAGGCGGCTGCATAGATCACCTTCCCATACTTGTGCGCCGGGTAGGCGATGCCACCAATGACGTTCTTGCTCGCCTCGAACCAGTCGGTCGAAATGAAGAGAATGTCGAAGGGATAGCCCATCCCGCGCAGGGCCCGCCGAATGCGAACGTACTCCTCGCGTTGGTCGATGGGGTCGGCCTGGACAACCAGCAGATCGATGTCGCTGTCGCGCGTCATCTGCCCGGTGGCCGCGGAGCCGAAGAGGATGATCTTGTCCGGGGAGGCGACGGATAGCACCCGCTGCACGATCTCCTCGATCAGCGCCTCGTCGATTCCAGTTGTGGTCTGGGGATCTGTCATGATTCCCTTCACGTCTGGATTCATTGAACGGCAAACTGAGCACGAAGTCAAGTATATGAACCGACGCCGTCGTGCTCAGGACTTGTGCGAGTTTCCCGCCCCCACGATGTTTGTCCCGTGGAGCGGGAGGTTCTCAAGCTATGAAGCAGAATCCCTGCCCTGCCTGTGTTTCCGACGGCCTACGCGTGGCTGACGCGGACCTCGTACGCCGAGTTCTCCCTGTCCGCACTCGGCACCGAACACGTCGAGATGGCGACGATGCACGGGACCTCCGCCCTCAGCTCGATGTAGTCGCCTGACTTGGATGGGGGCTCCTGGATCGCCATATGCCCCGATGGATCCGCAGTCACCGCGAAGAACAAGTTCAGTGGGTCCGGCACGCGCTCGATCGGGACGTCCCACGGTTCGAGCGCCTTGACCAAATTCTCCAGGCACCCCTCGCGGAAGACGCCGAAGCGCTTCTCCAGCGCGTACCGGCAGCACGGCGTGTAGAGGAGGTCATGCGCACCACACGTGTCCGCGACGATGGTGAACATCGGCTGTGGCGGCTGCGTGTTCGTCCAAAGCACGTGTCCCGTCGTGACGCGCACGCGCCGGTTCTCCACGCGTGTGCGGGCCTGCGAGAACGCCGCCGACAGGTCGTCCGATCTGAAAGCAACGAAGTCGCCGGGCTGCCGGCCGCCCACGTCGACGATGCGCACCGTCTGCCTGGGCTCGACCGTGAACGCTCTCGCGGACATGGGTGGGATGATGAAATGGTCGGCAGCATGCATTCCGGCTTGGACTTCCCACAGTACAGTGCTGTGCAAAGCGGTCGAAGGCCGGCATTGTATCATAGCGCGTCCGCTGGGTCCGGGAGTTCATGCAGTTCGCATGAGGGCACTGCCGCCTTGGCGGCACGTCGAACTCGCCGCGGCCGGCTCGCCGTCTGTTCTCTATCGCCTGCTGCGAGAGCCGCGTTCCGTCCTCATCGCCAAACGCGCCGGCCTCACGCACCGTCAAGGTGTATAGCCTTGGCTTGAGGCGCCACAGCTCCGCGCCCCCAACCACAGGCGGCCCGTGGTCGTCAGTTCGGTCGTGCGCAGTTCCACGTTGAAGCCCAGCACCTCCAGCACGGACTGCATCTCATCGCATACCGACCATGGCGGTGAAGCGTTCTTGAACTGCCTGTTTCTCTCACGAGTCGCGAGCTGTGTGGCACAGATAGAGTGACAATCTGCCCCGACTTTGCGCTTGCAACTTGTATGCCATTACTGTACACTATTGGGCTCACGCTCGACGAACGTCGTCGAGCCGCCACAGAAAAGCGGTTTCCCCTTAGGTCCTCAGCCCGACGGAAAATCACTTGTACCCTGTTCGGAGATCGTCGGATGAGAATCTATGTCGGAAACATGAGCTTTGATACGACCGAAGGCGTGCTCCGCGACACGTTCGCTGAGTTCGGCCAGGTCGAAGAAGTCGCTATCATCACAGACCGCGACACGGGCCGCCCCCGCGGCTTCGCGTTCGTGACCATGGCGGGTGACAGCGAAGGCCAGGCCGCTATCGACGGCCTCAACGGCACCGAGCTTGACAGCCGGACGCTGAACGTCAACGAAGCACGGCCCAGGTCAGAAGGCGGCGGCGGCGGCGGCGGACGCCGAGAGCGCTGGTAGCCAAAGCCCTAGAGCGGCGTCCTCACCGGACGCTGAGTAGTTCATTAAGCCCTGTCAGGCCAAGCCTGGCAGGGCTTTTCTTCTCCGCACGCGGCGCGGACGGCTGCATCAGTACCGGCCAAACTCATGGTACGCCTCGAACAGCGCCTCCACGTTCTCGATCGGCGTGTCGGCCTGGATGTTGTGCGCGGTGCAGAAGATGAACCCGCCCCCCGGCGCTAACGTCTCGACTCGATTCCGGACCTCCGCGCGAACGTCGTCCGGCGTGCCGAATGGCAAGGTGCGCTGGATCGACATGGAGCCGTGGAAGCAGAGGCGGTCCCCGAAGTCGCGCTTGAGTGCCCGGTAGTCCATGTCGTGCACGTCCGGCTGGAGGGGGTTCAGAATGTCCAGGCCGCAGTCGATTAGGTCCGGGATGATGGGCTTGATGGAGCCGCAGGAGTGGTGCGCGACGGTGTAGCCGAACCGCTTCGCCTGGTCGATAAACGCCTTGAACCCTGGGCGCAGGAATCGGCGCCACATGTCGGGCGACATAAACGGGCCGTTCTGCGTGCCAAAGTCGTCGCCCATGAAGAAGACGTCGATGCCGTCGCCCGCGGCCTCCGCGGTGCGCCGGCCGTATTCGAGGTAGAACTCGGCGATGCGCGTGAACAAATACTCCGCGATTTCAGGGTTGAGCACGAGGTCGAGGAGGATCTGTTCCACACCGCGAAGGTACATAGCCGGCTTGAGCTGCGCGCAGCGGTTCATGCGGTCGCCCATGAACACGGCCACCTTGCCCGCGCGGCGCACCTCGGCCACCTGCTCCCGCACGCACTCGTAGTCGAACCCGTCCGGGTTGGGCCACTTGGGGTAGTCTCTTATTTCCTCGAGCGACTGCGCCTTCTCCAGCGGGAAGTCGATCACGTCCCGGTACGCGCCGGCCGCCTCGCCCGCGCCCACCTCGACACGCACCCGCGGCACACCCCAGTGGTCTTCGACCGCGCCATCGTCTCGCACTTCGGGCTCCGGGCCGATGTACTTCGGGCCTTCGATGTAACGAAAGTCC
>JAJRTI010000539.1 GCA_024278415.1 Planctomycetota bacterium
AGATGGGCGGATACGGCAGCCTCTACCGGCAGCCCTTCCTCGGCATCCACGACGACATCTACGCAAAAGCGCTTGTGCTCGACGACGGCCGGCGCCGCGCGGTGATGGTCACGTTCGATCTGCTCATGCACGACTATGCGCTCACCGAGGCCCTCGGCGAGTACATCGAGTCGCGGCACGGCATGGACCGAGACTACTTGCTCGTGTCGTATACCCATTCGCACGCCGGGCCCGCGCTCGAAGGCTACAGCCCCGGCCAGGAGACGCCCGAGTACGAAGCGTTCCTCCTGGAGCGCGCCAAGCGTTGCATCGACCGGGCGCTCGTGAACGTGCAGGAGGGGAGTATGGAGTTCGGCTGGGTCGAGGGCGAGTGGAGCGTGAACCGGCGCAAGCGCATCGACGGCGTCATGCGCAACGCGCCCAACCTGAGCGGCAACCGCGACCGGCGCCTGAGCTTCCTCAAGCTGTCGGACGCGGACGGCGTCCCGCGCGTGCTGCTGCTCAACTACGCCTGCCACCCCGTGACGCTCGGGCCTACGCCGTGGATATCGGGCGAGTACCCGGGGCGGCTTTGCCAGCTCCTGGACACGGAGCTGTACGGGTGCACGACGCTGTTCTTCCAGGGCGCGGGCGGCAACACGCGTCCGCTCGTGGCCGCGAAGGCCGACGACTCGTGGCGGCGCTGCACGTTCGAAGACGTGGACGGCATGGCCCAGGCCATGGCCGCGACCGTGCGGAGCGCGCTGTGCGCGGGCAAGCTCCGGCCGGTGAAGCTCGATCTGGCGGCCGTGCAGTTCATGGTCGAGTTGGAGACCGAGGTGTACCCGCGGGAGTTCTTCGAGCGCGTCGCACACAACGACGACGCGCCGGAGTCGCCGGCCAAAAACGAGGCGCGCTTCGTGCTGGAGCACTACGACACCAGCGACAACGTCGTGCGGCTCCACGCGGGCATCCTTCGGCTGGCTGCGGACCTGCACGTGGCCCTGCTCTGCGGCGAGGTGTGTCTGGAGGTGAAGCAGGAGGTCGAGAAGCTGTTCCCCAACGGCGACCTCATCTTCGTGGGTTACGGCGATGGCAGCGCGTACATCCCGGACGACACGCTCATCGACGAGGGCGGGTACGAGGTGTACGGGTCGGTGATCGAGTTCTGCCTCAAGGGCCGGTTCAAGAAGGGCGTGAACGCGCGGCTGCGCGAGGCGTTTGGGGAGGGGCTCAGGCGGCTGGGTGGGTAGACCGCCTGTGCAATCGCCGGCTTCCTTGCCGGCCTCTCGGCTCGTATAATCGATACTTGGCGAACGCCTCCGCAGGGCTCGCCCCTGCGGTGCGACGGCTGAAAGCCAAATCAACGCCCCTTTGGCCCATTTCCCCCTCTCCTTGCCTTTCCGCTCGGCGCACCGAGCGGAAAGGCAAGGAGAGAGGGAAGACAGGCACGGGTGGACGCTGTCTGGCTCCCAATCATGGCTCCGCACGGACATGCCGTGCGGTGGCTTGGGCGAAGCGCGGGTAGATCCCGAACGCCAAAACGCGGATTTGTTGCGCCCTTGGGCCTGTAACAGCGTATACAGCAGGCAAGTGAACCACATGCGCCGCCAACCCATGTCCAAGAGCTTGAAGCGCCGGCTCCTGCTTGTGATCGGAGCTATGCAGCTTGTGGCAATCGTCGCGGTTGTGGGGATTGTGGCGGCCGTTCGGCAATGGCCGGATCGGGGGAGCGAGGGATCGGGCGATCCGGGGTCGCACGTGGTCATCAAGGTGCATCGTGCGGAGCAGGCCGCGGAGGGAGACAAGCCGGCCGCGGTCCAAGCGGCCACGCTGCCCCCAGGCCCCGCGCTTGGCGCGGGCGAAGCCAAGATTGATGTCGGGCAGGCGCTGGCGCCCCCGGCCGACAAACAGGCGATGACCGCCACAGTGGCCGCGAAGCCAGGCCATGCCACGACAGCAACCGCAACACGCGGCGCGCGTGCGGACGAAGAAGGAACGCCTCCGCTGGATCGTGAAGTGGCGACCGAACCCGACAAGGCCGCGGCCGATGACAACGGCGAAAGCCCGGACGTGGCCGTCGCGCCGCCGGACCCCTTGGCAGGTTTGCCTGAGGGCCAGCGCAAGGAGCTGAAACAGCGGCTCGAGCGCATGAAGCAACTGGTGGCCGCGCTGGCGAAGCGCGAGCTGTGGTACGCGCAGTTGCTCGCGTGCGACTACTACGCGAGCGAGGATAGGGAGGGATACTTCAAGGCGTCGATAGCGGAGTGGCGCGCGGTTGCGTTGGCGAAGATCGCCGCGGCTGACCCGCTGCCGAACGAGACGCCTAGAGACAAGCGCGAGGTGGAGGCCATGTCGCTGTTCTCAGAGGCGCTGCTCGCGATGAAGGCGGGCGATGTGTTTCGGGCCGCGGAGAGGCTGGGCCGGCTCTACTCGCGCGGCTGGGATACGACGTTTCTCCACGATGAGGCCGAACAGCAGAAGCTCGCAGAGCCGCTGGGCAAGAAGGTGATACAGCAGTTCGGCGCAACGGTGGCCATGCTGAAGCGCACCTGTGTCGAGACCGCGGAGCGGCAGGTCGATTTCCAAGTCCACATGTGCGACGCGTGCAAGGGAACGGGCAAGCTCCCCTGCATGATCTGCAAGGGCGCGAAGCAGTTCGAGGATCCCTGTCCGCTGTGCCATGGCAAGGGCAAGGTCGTGTGCGAGGAGTGCCGGGGGCGCGGCACGGTCGACTGCCTGCGGTGCGGCGGCATCGGCACCCGTGTCGACCGCACGCGCACGGGACGCGGGTACATGAACATCAATGGCCAACTCTTGCCGCGGCCGGCTGTGGTGCGCTGCAACAAGTGCAAAGGCAGGGGCTATATCAAGTGCCGGGCGTGCCGGGGCCGCGGGACAAAGAAGTGCCCTAGGTGCAAGGGCACGGGCACGATCGTGACCCCGTGCGACGCGTGCCAAGGCACGGGCGAGCGCCAGTGCCGGCGATGCAAGGGGAAGGGCCGGCTGCCGTAGGCGGCGATTCTCCCCTGTACTGCTGACGTACAGGATATCGAAGCTTCTTTGCACTTGTTGCGCGGCGGCCTGCAGAAGTTGCGGGCTAGTACGCCGTCTCCGACCGGAAGCCCCTGAACACGGTGAGGAAGAGAATCCACAAGTCGAATCCGATCGACCAGTTCTCGATGTAATAGAGGTCGTGCTGGATGCGCATGTCGAGGGACGTGTTGCCCCGCCAGCCGTTGATCTGGGCCCAGCCGGTGATGCCGGCTTTCATTTTGTGCCGCAGCATGTAGCGGGGCACGGTCTTGCGGAACTGCTCGATGAACTCCGGGCGCTCGGGCCGCGGCCCCACGAGGCTCATGTCGCCTTTGAGCACGTTGAAGAGTTGCGGCAACTCATCGAGACTCCACTCGCGCAGCACCTTGCCAATGCGCGTGCGCCGGGGGTCGTCCTCGCGGGCCCACACCGCGCCCGTCTCGGCCTCCGCATCGAGGCGCATGGACCGAAACTTCAGCATCTGGAACGTCCTGCCATCGATGCCCATGCGTTCCTGCCGATAGAGAATGGGCCCGGGCGACGACTTCTTGACGAAGTATGCAATGACCAGCATGGGGATGCCAAAGACGGCCAGAGCGGCCGTGGCGCCTGCGAGGTCGATCGCACGTTTGAAGACTCTGTTCCAGCCTTGCAGCGGGCTCTCCCGCACGCTCACCACGGGCAGGCCATCGAAGTCGCCCACCTGGGAGTGGAGCGCCACGAAGTCCAAGTAGTCCGGCACGACGCGCAAGTCGGGCATCTCGTCCGCGGCGATGTCCATGACGTACTTGAGCCGGTCGTGCTCCTCCAGGGAGAAGCAGCACACGAGTTGGTCGATGCCGTGCTTGCGGATCAGGTCAGGGATGTCCGCCAGCTTCCCCAGCACGGGCACGTCGGCGTAGAGTTGGCCCTGCCGCTCATCGTCGTCGTCCACGTAGCCCACGACGAACAGGCCAGTCCACGCGTTTTGCTGGATCCGCTCGACAAGCATCTGGCCCAGCTTGCCGGAGCCGGCCACCAGCACGTAGCGCAGGTTCCAGCCGCGTTCACGCGCGGCCCGCAAGAGGATGCGCACCGCGCACCGCTCGGCCGACATGAGCGCCATGTTGGTGATGGCGACGGTGACCGCGAAGATACGGGAGTAGGAGAACTCTCGGTAGAAGAAGCCCGCCGCACCCAGACAGACGACGCCGAACAAGGTGGCGATCCCAATATCGAGCAGCTCGCGGAAGAGGGCGCTCTCGCGGCGCGGCTCGTAGAGCCTAAAGTGCCGGTAACAGAGACCGAAGACGATGAGCACGAAAGGCAAAACCCGAATGTAGCCCCATTTGTCCGGCAGGTTCGCGGGCGGGATGTGGAAGAGGCCGCTGTGGAAGCGGATGTAGTACGCGAGGAGCCACGCCACGGCCGTGGTGGCCATGTCGAGTACGAACACGCCAAACCGGAACAACTCGCTATGGCGTCTCAGCATAGGGCCGTCTCACGCAGTCGCGCGCTTGCCCGCCGGGGTCAACACCCGCGCGCAGTGGTGCTCACGTCGGTGAGCCCTCTGATACCTGCACGCACCGGCGGAGGCTCACTGACGCGAGCACTACAGGCGGGGCGCATGGGGAAACTCCTGAACCGCCTGCGCCTTCACGAAGTTCATCAGACCGCCCGCGTCGATGATGTCCATGAGCGCCTGCGGGAACTTCGGCACCGTATACTGCGTCCCCTGCGTCACGTTGTGGATCACGCCGGCGGCCATGTCAATCTCGAACTGGTCGCCCTCGCTCGCGGCCCGCGCGGCCTGGGTGCACTCGAAGATGGGCAGGCCGATGTTAATGCAGTTGCGGAAGAAGATGCGCGCAAAGCTCTCGGCCACGACGCACGATACCCCGGCGGCTTTGATGGACAGGGGCGCGTGCTCACGCGACGAGCCGCAGCCAAAGTTCTTGCCGGCAATGATGAGGTCGCCGGGGGCGATCTTCTTCACGAACTCCGGGTCCGCGTCCTCCATGCAATGTGCGGCCAACTCGGCCGGGTCGGTGGTGTTGAGATAGCGCGCGGGGATGATCTCGTCGGTATTGACGTCGTCGCCGAATTTCCAGCACTTGCCTTGTATCATGGGATCCGCCTCGTGGCTTGTGATCAGGGAACGTCTTTGGGGTGTGTGATGACGCCGGTAACTGCGGACGCGGCCGCGACGGCCGGGTTGCACAGGTAGACCTGGCTCTCGGGGTGGCCCATGCGGCCGACGAAATTGCGGTTGGTCGTGGCCAGCGCGACCTCTCCCGAGGCCAACACGCCCATGTGCCCGCCCAAGCAGGGGCCGCAGGTGGGCGTGGAGAAGGCCGCATTCGCCTCGACGAACGTCTCGATCAGGCCTTCCTTGAGCGCTTGCATGTAGATGTTCTGCGTCGCGGGGATAACGATGAGCCGCACGTTGGGCGCCACGCGCTTGCCGTGCAGAATTTTTGCCGCGGTGCGCAGGTCGCCGATGAGGCCGTTCGTGCAGGAGCCGATGACCACTTGGTCGAGACGCGTGCCGGCCACCTCGTCCACGTCCGTCACGTTCTCCGGCAGGTTCGGGGCAGCCACTTGCGGCTGCAAATGGTTCACGTTCAACTCCAACACATCCGCGTACTGGGCATCGGCGTCGCTTTCGTACAGCTTGTAGGGCCGCCGCGCGCGGTCGCGCACGTATTCCTCGGTCGTATCGTCGGGCGGGACGATGCCGTTCTTGCCGCCGGCCTCGATGGCCATGTTGCACATGGTGAGCCGGTCGCCCATAGGCAGGGCGCGGATGGCCGGGCCTGTGAACTCCATCGCGTTGTAGAGGGCTCCGTCCACGCCGATTTTGCCGATGGTGTGAAGGATCAGATCCTTGCCGCCGGTCCAGCGGCTCGGCTTGCCCTTGAACACGAGCTTGAGGGTATCAGGCACGCGCAGCCACACCTTGCCGATGCCGTAGCACGCGGCCAGGTCGGTGCTGCCCACGCCGGTGCTGAACGCTCCGAGCGCGCCGTACGTGCAGGTGTGCGAGTCCGCGCCGATCACCAGGTCGCCGGGCAGCACGATGCCCTGCTCGGGCAGCAGCGCGTGCTCGATGCCCATGCGGCCCACCTCGAAGAAGTGCGCCACGCCGTGCTTGCGCGCAAACTCGCGCATGCGCTTGACCTGCTCCGCGGACTTGATGTCCTTGTTTGGCGCGAAGTGGTCGGGCACGAGCACGATGCGATTGGGGTCGAAAACATGGGTTAGCCCGGCCTTCTCGAACTCGTCCATCGCGAGCGGCGCGGTGATGTCGTTGCCCAGACAGCAGTCCACGTTGGCATAGACGAACTCGCCGGCCTGCACCTGGTCTTGGCCGGTGTGGGCGGCGATTATTTTTTCGGTGATGGTCATTCCCATGGCGGGGAGTACCTCTCAGTTCCGTGGGTGAGTGCCGGCGGCAAGGAGTGGAAGCGCCTCCCTTGTGCTCGTGCAGGCCGGCCGCGAAGGGCGATTATTCTATCAGCCCGGAGGCGATTTGCAAGGTCGTTCGGGGGCGCGACGACGTCGTGCGCCAATGCGTCGCACCTGGGCCGTGTCGCCGCAGGCGCCAGCATGCGGGCGGGGCGCCAAGCGATCCACACGTCGTCCGCATGCTGGCGAATGGGGCTACCGCGAGCGCCAAACGCGCACAGTGGCGGGCGTATCGCATTGTGCCCTGGCCGCGCGGGCAGTCTCAGCAGACCGTTCGTCCAACGTAGTGTTCGAGTGCGTCGCGCCATGGACGCGGGGGCCGGCCGAGCGCGGCCTCGAGCTTCGAGCAGTCGAGCGGAGAGTGCTTCGGAACCTTGGCCGCGCGCTCCCATTGGTCGGACGTGATTCCGTTGAGCTTGCACTCGATGCCCGCGATTTCTAGGGCTGCCGCAGCGAGTTCGTAGCGCGAGCACTTGCCGGCGTTCGTGCAGTGATACAGGCCGGCCAGGCCTCTCGGCGCGGCCAAGACAATCGCCTCCGCGAGGTCGTACGTGTGCGTCGGTGAGCCGACCTCGTCGGTCACGACGCTCAACTCGTCTCGCTCGCGGCCCAGGCGCAGCATGGTCGCCACGAAGTTTCCGCCGTGGGGCCCGTAGAGCCACGCGGTGCGCAAGCACAACGCGTCGGGCCGTTTCTCGAAAAGGACACGTTCGCCCGCAAGCTTGGACTCGCCATACACGCCCAACGGCGCGGCCACATCCTCCTCGACGTAGAAGCGCTCCTCGTCGCCCGCGAACACGAAGTCCGTGCTCACGTGCACGATCTTGGCGCCGCCGGCCGCGTCGCAGAGATTGCCCACGCCGTCGCCGTTGACCGCAAACGCCAGATCGCGGTTTTCCTCCGCCTTGTCCACGTTCGTGTACGCGACGCAATTCACGATGAGATCGGGCTTCACGTCGCGCACAAGCGCCTCGCAGCTCTCGCGGCTCGTGATGTCGAACTCGCCGATGTCCGCTCCGGCCGCGTCCCAATCGGTCTCGCGGCCGATCATGTCCATCAGTTCCGCGCCGAGCATGCCTTTGTGGCCGGCGACGAGTACGCGCACGTCATACCTCCTTCAGCACGCGCTCGGCGGCCGCGATCGTGTGGTCGATGTCTTCCTCGGTGTGCGCGGTGGACACGAACCCGGCCTCGAACTGCGACGGCGCGAGGTACACGCCCTCGTGGAGCATGCCCCAGAAATACTTGCCGAAGCGCTCCGTGTCGCAGCCTTCAGCCGACGCACCGTCGTACACGTCGCCGTCGGTGAAGAACATGCTCTGCATGGAGCCCACGCGCGTGTGGAATGTGGCGACGTCGGCCGCTTCGGCCGCGGCTTGGAGCCCGGCCGCGAGCTTGGCCGCGAGCGCGTCGATCTGCTTGTACGCTTCACCGTCCTGGAGCTGCTCGAGCGCCGCGATGCCGGCGGACACCGCGAGTGGGTTGCCGGACAGCGTGCCGGCCTGGTACACGTCGCCGTCGGGCTTGATCGAGTCCATGATCTCGGCCTTGCCGCCGTACGCGCCGACCGGCAGGCCGCCGCCGATGATCTTGCCCAGCAGGGTCATGTCCGCGTCGATGCCGTACAGCTCCTGCGCTCCGCCAAACGCGACGCGGAAGCCGGTGATGACCTCGTCGAAGATGAGGATGATGCCGTGCTTGGCGGTCAGTTCGCGCAGGCCTTCGAGGAAGCCGGGCTTCGGCGGAATGACGCCCATGTTGCCCATGATGGGCTCGAGGATCAGGCATGCTATTTCGTCGCCCTTGGCCTCGCAGATCTTCGCGACTGCGTCGATGTCGTTGAACGGTGCGACGAGCGTCTTCTGCGCGTAGCCTGCGGGAATGCCGGGGCTCGTGGGCGTGCCGAAGGTGGCCAGGCCCGAACCCGCGGCCACGAGCAGGCTGTCCACGTGGCCGTGGTAGCAGCCAGAGAACTTGATGACACACTCCCGGCCGGTGTGGCCGCGTGCGAGGCGGATCGCACTCATGGCCGCCTCGGTGCCGGAGCTGACCAAACGGACCTTCTCGATGGACGGGAAGGCTTGCTTCACGAGCTTGGCAAGCTGGGTCTCTCGCTGCGTCGGCGCGCCGAAGCTGGAGCCCTTGTGCAGCGCCTCCTCGACGGCCGCCACCACCGCGGCGGGGGTGTGGCCGAGGATGAGCGGGCCCCACGAGCACACGTAGTCGATGTACTCGTTGCCGTCCACGTCTCGAATCTTCGACCCGCTACCGGAATCGATGAAGAGCGGCGAACCGCCGACGGCCTGGTAGGCACGCACGGGGCTGTTCACGCCGCCAGGGATGTGCTGGATCGCTTCCGCATACGCGGCTGTAGACTTGGGATAGTCGTTCATGGCCAATGGGCTCCGTTGGGGGATCTAAGGATGAGGGATTAGAGATCCGCGGCCCAACGCACGCCGCGCTTATCTCCCATCCAGCCGCTTGCCCATACAATCCAAGGCAAGTAACCCGTCAGGATATTGTGGCGGCGCGGTGGAGTCAAGCCGGTTCCTTGCTGTTTCGTGTGGGCGGTGCCCATCCAGCAATTTGTCCTGCTCATCGACGCATTGGCCTTGGCCGCGCGGTAGGGAGCTGGATGACAGTTGTCAAATGGCGTTGGCGCAAGAGGCCATTCGCCCCAACGGGGCGTGACATAGCAGCCTGGGGCGAAGCCCCGGGAAAACGTCGACAAACCCACACCGCGAGCCCTGAAAGGGCGAGACATGGAGAAGCCACCGCGTGGGCCACGAGATGTCACGCCCCTTCAGGGCTCATGGCCACTAATGACGGACCGCTTACCCGGGGCTGCGCTCCGGGCTGGTATGTGTGGCCCTTTCAGGGCCGAGGCCGCGTCCCGGCCAGCCACATCAGTGCGCGGTGCTTGGCATCCTGCGACCCGCCGGCGAGCCGTATCGCCATTCAGCCCACACCTGACAGCGAGGAACCGTCAAGCCTGACCGGCTGCGTGAGCGTGCTCGGCGCCTACAGGTGGGACTCCGAGCGCGTGGCTCGTTGCGCTCTCGTCGCCAGGCATGGTACCATGAGTGTCGCTCATGAAGACGCATCAGCTCAAACTCGCCGCCATCGCCGCGGCCATGCTCTTTCCCACTTGCTGGACGTGCCGCCCCGTGAATGCCCAAGATGCCGCCGCCAAGAAGGAACTCTCCCGCCGCAAACGCAAGAGCGAGACGCCGCGGAAGCTCGCAAACAAGCCCCTGCTCGAAGACCCGTCGGGCTCGGACTCCGGGCTCGACTACTTCTCCCAGGGCGGAGTGGTCGTCGATGGACTGGCCTACTTCACCGCGGACTACGGCTGCTCGAAGTACCGCAAGGGCGAGAAGTACCCGTTCGGTGTCGCGTTCGACGTCAAGACGTTCCAGAAGCAGCGCACGTATGCGTTTGAGGACACGTACGACAGTTGCCCGCTCGTGGTGGACCGGCTCGACGGCACGCGGCTCATCCTGGCCCATGAGTACAAACGCAAGCGCACAGTGGCGCGTGATGTCGAAACCGGCGAAGTCGTCTGGACGAGCGCGGCGAACCAGCCGGGCGCGTACTTTTTCGGCTATTCGTACGACGTGCGCGAAGACGGGTCCAAGCTCATCCTCATGGCCTGCCAGAACGGCCTGCACGCGCTATCGCTCGAGGACGGCAAGGAGGAGTGGTGGCTCCAGGCCAAGGGCGGCGGCGGCGTGACGCCCTGCGTGGACCAAGCTGTGGGCGTGGCGTTCTACCAGCAAGACGGGCGGATCATGAAGGTGCGCCTGAGCGATGGCAAGGTGCTCAAGGAGACGAAGGTCCGCGCGCCCAACCGCACGGTCTCGTGGAACACGATCCTGGCCAACGACGAGCACGGGTACTACGTGGCGACGTATTGGTTCGGGTTCGTAGACGCGAAGGGCCGCAAGAAGATGAAGTGGAACGCGGCGGTGCGCGTGTTCGACGCGGACCTCGACCTCGTGTGGGAGCGCACCGGGCTGCCCTGCTGCAAGAAGGCGACGATCACCTACGCACGCGGCAAGCTCGTGGTGGGCACTGGCGGCCACTGGTCCGGCAAATACGAGGGAGACAAGTGGAAGTACGTGCCCGCGTTCGCGATCGACACCGGTGAGGAGGTGTGGCGCTGCAACCTGAAGGACGTGCCGTACCAGTGCATCTTCAACGTCCCGTACGCGTACGGCCACTTTTACGCGGAGACGTACGACAAGCCCGGGAGCAAGCTGCTGCGCATCGACGCGGACACGGGGGAGCTGGAGGAGGTTCTCGACTACGGCGCGCCGATCAGCTCCTGCGCGCCGTGCCTCATCGCGAGGGGCAAGGTGCTGAGCGGGGACCTGGCGCGGGACGGCGTGGTAGCGACGGCCATCGCCGAAGGGTCGCGGGGTGACTGGCCGGGGCCGTTCTGCAATCCGCAGACGAACACGTACGCGCTGCCCGACGAGCCCAAGGCCAAGCTGGTGCCGATGCGGGAGGTCTACGTGGGCGTGCGGCGGTAACACGCCGCCAACAACGTGCCGCCCTGTTGCGCCGGACGATTCTATTGGCGGACAGGCCAGGCTCTGCGTGGCCCCACGTGTCCGCTCTCACAATGGCCACTTCTCGCGAAGGTTTTCTCCGCGCCACCCTGGGCAACTCGGAGAAGGAAACAGGGGAACAAGAGGGCCAAGGACAAAGGCCTACGGCGACCTTGCGCAACGGAACCCGATGTTGGAGGCGCCGCCGCCCGGCTTGCTCCAGCAGCGGCGCGAGACGCGTTGGTTGGCAGGCGCGGTGCTCCATGCGCCGCCGCGCACAATTCGATAGTTGCCGTTGCTGGGGCCGCTTGGATTTCGCGTCGGCGAGAACTCGTAGTAGTGCTCGCCATACCAGTCGGAGCACCATTCGCACACGTTGCCTGCCATGTCGTGGAGGCCGAAGGCATTCGCGGGATACGATGCCACGGGCGCGGTGAAGACATGCCCGGCGTTGTAGGCTGCGGACTTGGAGACGTTGCTTGGCGCCATTTGCCGCATGAGTGATCCATCGAGCCAGTTGCCCATCGGTTCGGTCGGCACGTCGCCGTCCCAGACGACCACGTGGCGGGGCTGGCCGTCTAGGCCGGTACACCCGCCCCGTTGGGCGTATTCCCACTGCGCCTCCGTCGGCAACTGGACTCCGGCCCATTGGCAATAAGCCTGCGCGTCGTTCCAACTCGTGTGCACCACAGGGTGGTCTGGCTTGGCCGGCTCGTCCCTTCTGAGTGGATGCCGCCAGGACAGTCCCTCAACAGCCTCCCATTTCTTCTTGGCCAAGACGAAGTGCCGGCTCTTGCCGGCCTTCTCTGCGTCCGTCTTGTAGCCCGTGGCTTGGACGAACTGCTGGAACTGGCGCACGGTCACCTCGCACTTGTACATCCAGAACCCCTCAAGCTGCACCAGGTGCATGGGCGACTCGCCCCTGCCGGATCTGTCGAGGTACGCCTTGTCCCAGCGAAACTTGTCGAAGACGCGCTCGTTCTCGTCGCGGTTGGTTCCCATCAAATACCGGCCGGCTGGGATCCAGACCATCTCCGCTCCGTCCGCCGGGTTCACGCGCACCGTGCCGGGCTTCGGAGGCTCGGGCCGAGGCTTGAGCCACGGCATGCGGTCGAGACGGGCGCGCGACCTATCGGCCCATTTGCGCTGAGCAGGATCGCTAAGCGCGGCAGCTCTCTCGTGAAGCGCGCGGGCTTCGTCGTCCCTGCGCTGCCTCTCTCGAACCAGCGCCAGGTGGTAGAGAGCCAGGGCTTGGCCTGTGTCGGCGCCTGGAATCCACCGGTTCGGATTGCGCTCTGCCCATGGCAACGGCGCACCGGCCGCAGGGGACACGGCCGCGGTGGCTTGTCTTCGCGATACCAGGTCTTGCGCCTGGAGTCCGGCTGGCAGGGCCGCGGGCTGTACCTCGAACCGCTCGAGACGGCTCCCAGTCATCTCCGTGGCGCGTGCGACTGCGATTGGCGCGCCGGCCGAAACGTCCCAGAGCTTCACCGTCCCGTCTTGGCTCGCGGACCCGAGCGTGGCTCCGTCTGGGCTGAACCCCACCCACCGCACTGGCGCGGCGTGGCCTCTGAAAGTGCCCCTCTCGCGGCCTGTCGCCATGTCCCACAGCTTGACGGTCCCGTCCGAACTGGCCGAGGCCAGAAGCTCGCCGTTCGGTGAGAAGCTCACGCACCAGATGCGATCCGTATGGCCGTCCAGCACGCGTTTCTCCCGGCCTGTGGCCACATCCCAGAGCCGGACTGTCTTGTGGCTCGCGGAGGCCAATGTCTTCCCGTCCGGGCTGAAGCGCACCGACGTGACGCTGTGTGGCTGGGGTGCGAACATCGCCTTGTCTGTCCCAGTCAGCTCCCTTGGCGCATCGCCATCTTGCCAATCCGCCACGCGCCAAAATTTGATCGTCTTGTCGGAACTTCCGGACGCGAGCGTCCTGCCGTCCGGGCTGAAGCTCAGGCACAGCACGCTGCCGGAGTGGCCGGCGAGCGTTGCGGTCGGGCCCGGAGAGGCTCCCGCGGTCGACTGCCCGTTGTCCTGGGCCGACGCGGCCACGTCCCAGAGCTTGATCGTCTTGTCGTCGCTTGCGGATGCTAACGTCTCGCCGTGCGGGCTGAAGCTCAGCGCGCGCACCGGTGCGGCGTGGCCCTTGAGGATCGCCCGCTCGCGGCCCGACGTGGCATCCCACAGCCGAATGATACGGTCATCGCCGCCAGACGCGATGGCGCCACCGTCGGGGCTGACGGCCACGGCCCGAACAGGGCCTGCATGCCCTGCGAGTTTGGACACCACCCGCCCTGGCTCCATATCCCACGTCCTGACCGTGCCGTCTTGGCCCCCCGACACCAGCCAAGCACCATCTGGGCTGAAGGCCGCACCATACACGCTGCCGGAGCGCCCCTCCAGTATGACCCTCTCTGGGCTCGATGATATGTCCCAGAGCCTGGCCGTGCTGTCGATCCCAGCAGAGGCGAGCGTGGTTCCGTCTGGATCGAAACTCACATCCTGCACCTGGCCAGAATGGCCCCTGATCGTGGCTCTCTCGCGGCCAGCAGCCAGGTTCCAGACTTTCACCGCGCCATCGTCGCTCGCCGACGCGAGCGTCGCTCCGTCCGGGCTAAAGCTCACCGCGCGCACCACGTCCGTGTGCCCCTTGAGCGTGGCCTTCTCCTGGCCCAGGGCCGCGTCCCAGAGCTTGATCACGCCTTTGGAATAGCCGGACGCGAGGAAGGCTCCGTTGGGGCTGAACGCCACGCAGCCCACGGCGCCCGCGTGGCCATCGAGTGTGGCGGTGTTGGCTCCGGTCGTCACGTTCCAGAGCTTGGCAAAACCGTCGCTGCTCCCCGATGCCAGAGCTATGCCGTTGAGGCTGAAGCACACGGAGTGGACCGCGCCGGAGTGGCCCTGGAGTGTGGCGGTTTGGCGGCCCGACGCAAGGTCCCAAAGCTTGATGGTCTTGTCTGCGCTTGCCGAAGCCAGTGCGGCGCCATTGGGAGAAAAGCTCACGTCGTAGACGGGGCCCGCGTGGCCTTCGAGCTGGGCCTTCTCTTGGCCGGTAGCGACGCGCCAGAGCCTCACGGTCTTGTCTTGGCTCGCCGACGCGAGCGAGGCTCCGTCCGGGCTGAAGGCCACGGCATACACGGCTCCCGCGTGGCCTCGGAGCGCCGCCATCTGCCGCCCGGTCGCCACGCGCCAGAGCCGCACCACGCCGTCCTCGCCCCCGGCCGCGAGCAGCCGGCCGTCTGGGCTGAAGCACACGGTGCGCGGCTTGGGGCACGCGGTGGTCAGGGCCACCAGCCTCGGAGATTGGTTCAAGGCCTGGGCCGCGAGGAACCCCCACGACCGAGGCGACTCGATTGGGTCGTCGGCCGCGGATTCCCGCGCGGTTGCGGCCGCGAGCAGCCGGCCCACCGGGTCACAGCGCTGCTCGAACTTCTGGTACGCCTCCCAGTAGGCGTCGTCGAGTTGCAGGGCCATAACCGTCTTCTGGCGGGCGAGTTCATCGGCCTTGGCCCCAGCGCCCTTCTGAGCGGCCGCGGCCTTCTGCTCCGCGGTTTGAGCCGCATCGCGGGCGGCCAGGGCTTCGTTGCGCTGCGCCCGCAGACGGAGGTGGGACACGACGCCCAGCGCGAGCAGTGCGGCCATTCCTACTGCGGCGACTGCCGCGATGGCCTTGTGCCGGCGCACCGTGCGGGCCGCCTTCTCCATCACCGGCGGCGGTTTTGCGGAGATGGGCTCGTCCCGAAGGAAGTGCTTCAGGTCCGCGGCCATCTCGCCCGCGGTCTGGTACCGTGCGTCCAGATCCTTCTCCATCGCCTTGAGTGCGATGGTCTCCATGTCCCGCGGCACTTGGGAGCGGATCTTGCGCGGGGGCGTGGGCTCCTTCATGAGGATCTGGTGATACAATCGGTCGCGTGTTTCGCCGAGGAACGGTTTCTCCAGCACGATCAACTCGTAGAGCGTGACGCCAAGCGAATACACGTCCGTGCGCCGGTCGATGTGCACCTGGCCGCCGGTGATCTGCTCGGGGCTCATGTATTGCGGGGTGCCGAACACGTAGCCCGTCAGGGTCAGCGTCTGCCCGCCCTCCTCCGTGGCCAGGCCGAAGTCCGTCACCATAGGCACGCCGTCCGCACCGATGATGATGTTGCCCGGCTTAATGTCGCGGTGGACCACGCCGTGGGAGTGCGCGTCGTCGAGCGCGTCCGCGACTTGGCCCACCACGTCGGCCACGCGGCGGTAGTACGCGGCGTCGAGTTCCCACGTCCCCATCTGTTCAACGAGTTCGTTGGCGAACGCGGCGTCCGACGACCGCGGCTTTGCGCCCTCTTCGTCGCCAGCCAGGAACGCCTTGACCCCGCAGAGCATCTCGACCTCATGGCTGGCCATCGTGTTGGCCTCGGTGGCCAACGAATCGCCGTCGATCCCCTCTGGCAGATGGCGCTTGCGCAGGAAGTCGATGGCCTGGGCCAGCGTCGCTCCATCGACGTATTTCATCACGAAGTACGCCCGGCCCTGCTCTTCGCCCCGTGCGTAGATGGGCACGATGTTGGGGTGGTCGAGCTTCGCCACGACCTCGGCCTCGCGCTTGAACCGCTCGACCGCGGTGCGGCTTAGGTTGGCTCCGATGGAGAGGGACTTGATCGCGCAGCGCCGGTCGCCGAGCGATATCTGCCGCGCCTCGTACACGCTGCCTTGGCCATCCGACCCGATCTCACGGACAATCGTGAAATCGCTGATGGAGGGTGACTTGTCGGCTGCCATACCTGCGTGGCTCCTCTTCCTGTGCGAGCCTGGAGACCCCAAGGCGCGAAGGAGGTTGGGGACACCCTGCGTGCGTCGTCATTCTAAGCGAAGCAGGAGCGACGCGCCAGCGTGTGGAGTGCGCCGGCTTGGAGGCGCTTTCGCACACAGACCCGCGCAACAAGGTGCGCGCAGCCTGC
>JAJRTI010000540.1 GCA_024278415.1 Planctomycetota bacterium
CGACTACTTCCTCTGGCCGTACCTCAAGGACGAACTCGAGTCCGGAGCCCTCTCGTATCAGCAAGCCGCGGAACTCGTCGCGGAGCTGTTCATCAAGATGGACGAGCGCGTGCACGGGATCGACGGCCACGTGAATACGATAGTCATTGGCGGCGTCGCCCCCGATGGTACGGACGCGGTGAATCCGCTCACGTACATAACCCTGGACGTGTTCCAGCAGCTCGACCTCACGCACCCCGCGGTCTACACGCGCATCAGCGGCACCAACCCGGCCGAGTACGTGGACCGCTGCGTCGAGTATCTGCTCCACGGCGGCAACCGCGCGCAGATCGTGTGCGACGAGCCGGTGATCCGCGCGATGACCCGCGAGGAGCGCATGCCGTTCGAGGACGCCGCGATGTTCATCCGCGGCGGGTGCATGGAGATCAACCCGCACGGCATGAACTCCGACCTCGCGTGGACGTTCTACTACAACACCCCCAAGACCCTGGAGCTGCTCATCACCGGCGGCGAGTGCCTCACCACCGGGCAGAAGCATCGGCTCGATGTGCCGGGATCGCTGCGAGACTTCGACACGTTCGACGCGTTCTACGACGCGTTCGTGGACGAAGTGCGCCGCGCGCTGCACGCCAAGTTCCGCACGCTTGACATCTACAGCGAGGAGATGGCTCGGTGCCGGCCGGCGTTCCTCCAGTCGAGCCTCATCGACGACTGCCTCGAACGCGGGCGCAGCCAGCAAGACGGCGGCGCGCGCTACTCCGACTATGCCGGTTCCCCCGTGGGGCTACAAAACGCGGCCGACTCGCTCTACGCGATCAAGGTCGCGGTGTACGAGGAGGCGTTCTGCACCGCGGACGAGTTGGTCGACGCGCTGCGCGCCAACTTCGAGGGCTACGAACTGCTCCATCGCCGGCTGCTGGCGATCCCCAAGTACGGCGTGTGCGACGCCGGCGCGGACGCGATGATGCGCCGAGTCGTGGCGAGCGTGTGCGAGGTGTTCGACTCGTATCGCAACCGCCACGGCCGCTACGTGAAGCCGATCATCTTCACCTTCACCTGGGCGCCGATCATCGGCCGCAGCCTGGGCGCGTCACCCGACGGCCGCCGCGCGTGCGTGCCCATCGCGCACGGCCTCACGCCGCAAGCCGCGGGCATGAAGGACGGCATCACCGCGTCCATCGGCTCGTACGCGTCCCTGCCCAACGAACTCATCAGCGGCGCGGCATCGACCATGTGGGACATGGATCCCGCGTGGATCAACCACGACCTGCTGCGAGCGATCCTCACGACGTTCATGGACCAGGGTGGCCACATCTTCCAGGGCAACATGACGAGCGTGGACGACATGAGGGCCGCGCTCGAAGACCCGGACGCGTATCCCAACTTGATCGTGCGCGTGGGCGGCTACTCCGCGCGGTTCGTGAACCTCGACCGCTCGCTCCAGACGGAGATCATCGAGCGCTACCGGCATAGCGCATGAGGGCCGCGACAGAAGCCAAAGCACTCGGACCACATGACCAAGCACTCCCGCATACGTATGGGGGGTTCGAAGGAGACAGGCGCGATGGCAACCCCTTCCCTCATTCGTCGTCTTTCTGAATTCCGTGGAAGCCTCCGATGCCCCTCGCGCTACCCGTACACGACCTCCTCCAGGAGCCGCCGGTAGCAGGCGTAGTTCTCGAACGACACCTCCGGCCGCACGCGTCCGTCCGCGAGCGGGATGTAGCCTCCGTCGGCAAGCAGCGCCGGAACATTCGCCAAGATCTCTTCGCGCATCGCGGCCTCGTCGAGGAACAGCGTGTCCAAGTCGATGCCCGCGATGAGCCGCAGGTCGCGGCCGAACTCGCGGCGCAGCGCGCGGTAGTCCATCGTGCCCTTGGCGACCTCGCACAGCCATAGGCAGTTGATGCCCGCCCGCATCATGCTCGGAAGCAGCGACTTGATGTTCGTGTACGTGCGCAGGCAGATCGTCTCGACCCCGTGCTTGTGCAGCATGTCGAACACGGGCCGGTAACTCGGCAGCACCATCTCCTCGTACACCTTGGGCGAGATGAGGCTCCCGCCGCTGCCGCCGATGGGCTCGCCGAACGTCGCAAAGTCGACCTCCACCTCGCTCAGCACGCGCGCGGCCATCGCCGCGTACTGCTCGCCCGTGATGTTCAGGATCTTTCGCACTAACACCGGCTCGTCCGCGAGCTGGAACACGCAACGCTCGAAGTTCTGCCAATCGCCCACGCCCATGGACAGGAAGAACCCGTTGTGCACGTTCAGCTCCAGCACGTGCTCGCGGCCGCGCCAGGCTTTCACCTTCTCGCCCCAGTCGTCCGGCACGCGACCGGGATCGTCGGGATCGAGGCCCTGGCGGAGCTTGTCGAGATCGCTGACCGACGTTGGGAACTCATCGGCGGAGTCCGGCCGGCGCCGAAAGTCGAACGGGACCATCTCGCGGCGGTCGTAGGTGAACAGCTCCGCCAACTCCACTCCCTCCTCCAGCCCTTCCGCCCGCCACCGCTCCATCACGTCGTCCCGCAGTCCCTCTTCGAACAACGGCGCCCGGTCGGGCGCCGCGTAGCGCATGGTCTCGCGGAAACGTTGGCGAGGGGTCATCGGGTTTTCCTCAGGCCTTTCCGCAGAAACAGCGCTTGCCTAGTGCGCACGTCAGTGCGCCTCTCTGCCCGATGGGCCCTGACGTGCTACTACAGGCAGGACGCGTCAGCGCCGGTGTAGCCGCACACGCCGCAGCGGGGCGAGTTGGTCACGGGCAGGAGCATCTCCTCGCCGCATTCGTGCTTCGGCGCACATTTGCCGCAGAGCCAGCCCTCGCCTGACCAGATGCAGCCGACGCACACCTCCACGGCCGGCGCGCCGCATTCGGAGCAGCGGATGTCCAGCGGTTCATTCCGCGCCAGAAGCCTGATGCCGCCCTCCCCAAACTCGCCTTTCATCTCACGGACCACGCGCAGCTTCAGGCGCGTCGTGGAGCCGAAATCGTACTCATACTTGAACTCGAGCTTTGGACGCAGGAGCTGCTCCACCGGCGTGTCCATGCTCCGTTCCTCCCTCCAATACGGGGAGCCCTCGTCCTGCATCTGTTGCAGGACCGCACCGAACCTGCGAAGGAGCGGGTCGTCGGACATGGAGAGACGCTGCAAATCGGCCTCCGGAGTCACCTTCGGTTCCGAAATCACCCTCGGCTCCAATGTCACCTCCACGGCGTCCTCCCGATCTTCGTCATCTTCCTCGTCGTCGTCGCCGATAAGGCGAAAGGACAGGTCACCGTACCCGCCTGACGAGATATCCACGTTGCCAATGGTGAACGCGCTCATATGCCCGCAGCACTCAAGCCAAATGTTCCTCAAGAACGTGTCGAGATCGCCGAAGCATGCATCTTCCTCGACCGCGAGGTGCAGCCAGTAGTCGGGCGCATAGGTTCCCTCAACCACCAGGTGAAAGCCTTTGTGCAGGTTCCGCTTGGCCTCGCCCTGTTCGGCTTCTTTTCGCAAGCACGCCTTCAGGTGGTTGCTCATGGAGCGCTTGGCGAAAGTCTTCTCGCAGACAAGGCATGCGCCATCGGTCACGTCGCTGGGCATTGCTTGGCTCCTTCCTCAGTTCACTACTGTGTGTCTGGCGATCCGCCTCTCAACTCCACGATCCCCCACAACCCCAGCGCCGGCACGCGCACAGTCGTGAACTGCGCGTCGGTCTTGACGCTGAGGGGGGTGGCCTCTCCCTGGCCGGGTGCGGCGGGGTCGAGCTTGGCGGGGGGCGTGTGAAAGGTGGCCTTGGAAAATGTTCGGCCATTGAAAAGCGACTTGTCCAGCACAACGGTCACGTTCGTCTGGGTCGCAATCGCGTCCTTGTTTTTGTCGTAGTTGCGGTTGAGCAGGTGCACCACCGCGGAGCCATCGGCCCGCACTCGCGGCACGGCCATGATGCTCGCCGCGCCGGCAATGGTAATCTGGCCCGGCACGAGGTCGCCGAGCTTGGCCGCGTCCATGGCTTTCGCGGCGGCGTTCCACTGCACGAGCTTTCCTTGCTTTGCGGCCGCGTCGAGCGCGGCCTTGCTCGCGCCGTCAAGCCGCGTGGGCGCGCACACGATGATCGCGCCGTACTTCGCCAACTGCTCTGGCTTGAGCGTGAAGTCTACAAGCCCGCGGCCGGCGAGGAGCACGTGGAAGGGCACGTTGTGCCCCGCAAGCCAGTAGCAAGCCTCCTGGGCGCCGGTACGTTGCGGGCCGGCCGCGTTGATGCGGTACACGAGCGCCACGTTCGCCGCGGCTTCGTATCCGTCGAACAGCGCCGCGTTGCGCCGAATCCACCGGTAGATATGCGCGTAGTCTTCGGGCTTGCTCTGGTAGTGGTGCGAGCCCTTCGTCTTGGTATACGCCCACTGCCGGTGGGGGCACATGAGTTGGTGGCCGAACGCGTAGTCCTGCGCGATCCACGTGCGCACGAGCCCGGGCTTCTTGTATTGGGCGATGTACGCCCAGTCGCCGCCGCTGCCGGTGCTGACTTGGCGCTTGCCCACCGCGTCTGCGAGCTTGAAGTTCCAGATCGCATACGCCGCGGGCATGCCGCCCTTGTCGCCGCCATGGTGCACCTCGCCGCAGAAGAACGTGAGCTGCGGCGCGATGACGAGGCTCTTGTCGCTCGACGCGGACGAGTTCACGCTGAGCATCAGCGGCTTGCCCTGGAGTCCCTCCGCGTACTGGCGGACCTCGCCGACCCACGCGGCCGACGCCTGGTACTGAAACTTCATGAACTCCGGCCCGAGCGGCAGCGTCGAGTTCACGCGGTAGCGATAGTCCTTCTGCGTGAACCCTTTGCGCTTGAGCCACTTGCCGTAGTCGAAGCCGTCGAGCGATTCGACGCCGCACTCCTGGAGCCGCGCGGCCGGCACGTTCGCCTTCAGATACTCGCGGAACGCGGCCATGCAATACCGGCAGAAGCACCCGCCGCGCCACTCCGTGCCCGCGGTGCCGTTGTAGTCGTCGATGTGCAGGCCGTCGACCGGCGTGCTCATGCAGAGCTTGACCTGGTGCTTCAGGTATGCGCGGTAGCCCGGCGCGTTCGTGCAAAACCAGTACGCGGGGTGGCCTTTGTGCTTGTGGTCCCACAGCCAGGGCACGAGGATTGGCTTGCCGTCGAACGTGCGGCAGACCGAGTCCATGAAGTTGGGATCGAAGTCGATCATGCCGGCGAACGCGGTGCGGAACGCGGCCGCGGGCAGCAGACGCACGCCCAGTGCGCGCACGGCCTGCGTTCTCTGAGCGAACCCGTCGAGCGCCTTCTTGTTGTCGCCCCAGGGCCGGCCACCCCAACTGATCACCGTGCCGCCGTACGCCTTGGTGACCTCCACGCCCTTGTTGCCCATGAAGACGACGTCGGACCGCTTGATGGGCGCGGATCCGGCGCCGGCCGCGAACGTGCAGGCGAAAGCCGTTGCAAGACTGCACGCGAGAGAGGCGGAGACGAATCCGTGCATGTCAGAGACTCCATTGGCTTGCCAACATGACGCGAAACTTGGCGCCGGCATTGTAGCACATGGCATCGCCTGGGCGCATCCGCGCTTCAGCCGCGCGACGTTTGGCGCCGGCGGCTTGCCCGCGGCCCTTGGCGTTCTTCGAGCCTTGGGGGGCGTTTCTCTCATCCCGTTTTTCCAGAGTGGTTGCACTTGGCTTAGCGGCGAACGCCTGCCGCGCCCGGTGCGCTGGACGTGGCCGTCCAGCGCGAGTGGCTTACACGTGCAGGGCGGCGAAGCTGCCTGAAAAGCTGAAGTCTTACGGAGGCCGCGGCGGGCGGCCTCCTTGACAGCCTGTGGCGAGCGGCGATAGGATTCGGGCGCGCCGAGAGTTTCAACCATGCAAAAGGAGTTGGAAAGATGAGAACGAAGCGATGGATCCTGACGCTCCTGGCCGCGATGTTCGTGGCCGTAGCCGCCCATGCCGCGGCCCTGACGCCGCCCGGCCTGAAAGCCGGCGATACGCTGCTCTTCCTCGGCGACAGCATCACGCACCAATGCCTGTACACGCGCTACGTGACGCTGTTCTACATGACGCGCTACCCGAATACGCCGCTGCACTTCTACAATTCGGGCGTGGGCGGCGACCGCGCGGCCAGCGCACTGCACCGGTTCGATTACGACGTGGCCGCGCTCAAGCCGGCGTGTGTGACCGTCCTGCTCGGCATGAACGATGGCAGCTATCGGCCCCTGGGCGAACCTCAGTTCGGCGTTTACAAGAAGGACATGACGACGCTGGCCGACCGCCTCCAAAAGGAGACGCACGCGCGCATCTTCCTGCTCACCCCCTCTATGTACGATTATAAGGACCGCCAATTGCGCGGCCGCGGCGGATGCCCCACCTACAACGCCGCGCTGGTCGCGTTCGGCGATTTCCTAAAGAAACTGGGGCAGCAACGAAGCCTCACGGTCGTGGACATGAACAAGCCGCTGGTCGAAGCAACCGAGGCGATGCGCAAGACGGACCCTAAGGCCACACTCATTCCCGGCGGCGTGCACCCGGACCCAGCCGGCCATCTGGTCATGGCGTACACGATTCTCAAGGCGTTCGGCGTGGCGCCGATCGTGTCCCACACCGTCATCGACACGCGCACGCGGCAGGCCAAGACCGAGCGCGCCACGGCGTCCAACCTCAAGGTCAAGGACGGCGAGGTGCAGTTCGACCTGCTGGAGGCCGGCCTGCCGTTCCCGTATCGCCAGGATGCGCGCCGCGTGTTGAGCGTGCTGCCGTTTACGCGGGAGTTGAACCGGGAGGCGCTGCAAGTGAAAGGCTTGGTCCCTGGCAAGTATGAGCTTCAGATCGACGGCGCGGCCGTGGGCCAGTTCACCGCGAAGCAGATCGCGCAGGGAGTGGACTTGAGCGAGAACGAGAATACGCCGCAATACAAAC
>JAJRTI010000541.1 GCA_024278415.1 Planctomycetota bacterium
CGCCGCGGCACGAGCGCGGACGGCCGGCTCTGGATCGAAGGCGAGCACGACAAGAAGTCCGGCGACGTGACGATCCCCTGCCCCACGGTCGACCCCAACGCGCCCGAAGAGGCCAAGACCGGCGGCCACGGCACGTCCGAGTACTACCTCATCCGCGACTTCCTATCCGCGCTTGAATCCGGCTCCAAGCCTCCCATCGACGTCATGCGCTCCATGGACTTCACCGTGCCCGGCATCGTCGCGCACGAGTCCGCGATGAGCGACGGCAACTGGCGAGACGTGCCGGTGTTTGATTGGTAGCACCGGGCGACTTCAGGCGGTTGCCGAGCAAGCATGGCTTACGCACTCCCCAAAACATGCCGCGTTCTCGGCAAGCGCGTCGGCATCGACGATGTTGGACTGTGGGTAAAGGTCCGCCCCAGAACCGTTACTGCAAGTTTGCCTGGAGTCTTAGGCCCTTACCGGTTTTCGAACGGCAACATGTTGTCGATGTGTGCGGCGCGGGGCGATGTGGTTTGTAGGGCAATTCATTGCCCGTCGAACGTCCTTGCCCTCACGAGGCAGACGGGCGACAAATCGCCCTACTACAAGCGGCCCGACGGCGGCGCCGCCGCTCCTTTTTCGCAGCGAAGTCTGCGAAAAGGCGTAGTGCCTTATCCATCCGGAGCTGTCACAAAAAACAAGAAGCTGGTTGCCCAGAGCGGATCCCGAAGCCTCGGGACCGTCCGTCGAAACGCGATCCCGAGGCTTCGGGATCCGCTCCCGGGTTGCGGGCGCAGCCCGCTTTGTTTGCGCGTGAAAGCTCTGTCAGGTGAGCCATTGGATTGGCCACGGTAGTATGAATTCGTTGGGAACCTCCTGCATGAGCGAGACGCGAAGACCCCACGAAAGATGGATCTGGACCGAGTTGATCGGGTTCGACAATCGCGCACCCGATATGGGTGTTCAGGCGTACGTCGACACGGCCGGCTTCGCGCCGGACGCCATCTGCCTGCTCATCACTTCGCCCGATTTCATCCTGTCCCATGAGGAACGAGACGAGGAGGTCGATCTGCCGCCGGATTTCTGCTCTCGCGACGGCCATGAGCACAATCCGGTCCGGCAGCATCAGACCTGGACGAACCGCCAGCTCCGGCGCCTGATCGACGAACTCCATCGCCATGGCACGGGCGCGTACTTGACCGTCTTCACGCGGTTCTATGGGAACCAGTTCCACCGCGAATGGGTCAGCGACCACCGTGAAGTCTGCATGGTTCGGCGGTCACACGGATGGGTCTCCGCCATCAACTCGCTGTCGAGACTGAAAGACGGGACCTACTACGAGGACTACTTCGTCCCCCAACTCGTGCGGGTGCTCGACCACTACGGCTTCGACGGGTGGCACGGTGCGGACGGGTATGGCCCGCTGAGCGGCCCGCTATACGACGTCTGTTTTTCGGACAATATGGTCGCGCAGTTCGTGGAAAGCCGCGGCCTGGATCTCCCTCCGTTCGTGACCGAGAGCTGCGAGGACAGCGTGGAGAAGGTCGATGCGCGGGCCGACTGGATCTGGCGCAATGTGCGTCACGAGTGGATTGCCTTCTATGCGGACCGATGGGCCCAGTTCTGGTCGAAAGTGATGGACGCTCTGCACCAGACCGGGAAGAAGGCCGTGATCAACTCCGCTTGGGCGAACGCACCCTTCGAGTCGCTGTACCGCTACGGCATCGATTACCGGAAGATCGTAGACACCGGCGTGGACGGCATCGTCGTGGAGACGGTGGGCGCGAGCATCGCCATGGACCACCGGCCCGGCGCGGCCGATCCGGTCCGGCACTACGATTTCCTTTCCATGTTGATGCTGATCAAGGCGTACGTGCCGGACGCGAAGCTGATCTTCCTGAACACCACGCACGACGTGGTCGAGGAGTGGAATGCCATCCACCATGTTCCGGTCATCCTCGAGAGGGAGACGTACGCACTGGCGAACGTCTTCCACACCGACGCCCGCGGCGCTCTCGCGCCTTGCGCGGATGGCGTCCTCGTGTGCCTGGGCGACGGCATGAGCCGAGAGGACTGGGGCTGGTTGCGGGACCGGTGGCGATTGGCCTTCTCGTCGCTCCCGCGCCGAACGCTGGGCGCGACCTTGGTCTGGTCCGATGCCGCGTTCAGGAATCAGGGCGAGGATTTCACGCGGACCCGAACGTGGACGACGGACCGGCTGCTGTTCGAGTTGATGGCCAGAGGCGCGCCGGTGCAGTCGACCGCGAGGGTGGATTCGCTGCACAACGTTGACGGCGCCATTCTGGTCCTCAACGCGCATCTGTTCCCTCAGGCCGAGATCGAAAAGATCCGAGCGTACCGCAACGGTCCCGTCGTCATGATCGGCCGCCGCGGCCACGCGCGGCCCGCGGCGGATCAGTTGTGCTGCCGCGTGTACGGAGCGCCCCACGTGTCCGCGCCAGAAGCGGAGGGCCGCGACTCTGAAGACGTGCTGGGTGATGTGATGGCGATCACCGATCCGGCCATCTTCTGGAACCATCTCGTCTGCCGTGAAGTATCCAACCGCTTCCTCAACGGCTGTGTGGACGCCATACTTCAGGCGGCGGGATGTTTCTCGGTGGTGGAGGAGGGCGATGCGGTCGCCATCATGGCCGTCGAACAGAGGGAGAACGTGCTCCGGCTTGCCGTCAAGAACAAGACGCCGCAATACGCGCGGCCGCAGATCGACGTGCACGCGCCGATCGAGCGAGTGGAGGTGCTGACCCGGTTCCCGTCCATGCTCGTCAAACCCGAGGGCTCGACGTTCCGCGTCCGCGTGCCCGGCAATGGCATCGTCGTGCTTGACGTGGCTCTGGCTGAGTCGTGTCTGTAGGGGGATTCGCGTTTCATTGGGTCATTCGTCATTTTCCTTGCCATCCGTGACCTCCACGGTACAATCTTCTCGCGAGGGCTCAAGCGAGCAAGGCGACTGCGCATGCTCTCGCGCTGGGCGGAGGGTTGCACCGCCATCTGGGCAGACAATTTATACCCAATGCGGATAATCCCATGACACGTTTGGAACTCGGATTCTACGTGGCCCCGGTCGCAGAGGACGTGGCGGATTGCTTGGACGCGTTGGTGGAATTGGGCATTGATTTCGTCGGCTCGGACGGCATGAGCAGCCAAGACCATGAGGGGATCGAAAGCTTCCGGCGACTGACCCGCGAGAGAGGACTGAAGGTGGGGTCGGTCCATGGCGTCGGCGCGTTCTACGATCCACAGGCGGACACCGCAACTGTGATCGAGCGCCTGCGACGTGAAGTGGATCGGTGCGCAGCGCTCGAGTGCCCCAACCTCGTCTTGCACCACCGACAGGTC
>JAJRTI010000542.1 GCA_024278415.1 Planctomycetota bacterium
GGTTCAGAGGGTTCAGGAAGGGCCGCCGTCGGATTCTGCGTTCTGATTGTCTTGCGCTCCGTTCTCTGTGCTCTCAGTGTGCTCTGTGGCTTAAGTGGTCTTGTATGCTGTCGGCACTATGGCGGCTGCCGCCGACATTTCGACTTCTTTGGCCGTGTGCGCTTATGGCCGGCCCACCATCGAGACGGCGAGGGGAATCGAGAACGTGTTGCGCCCCTTGATCTTGCGTTGGGGGAAGAAGACTTCCGTGGTCACGCCGCCGTCGATGCGCAAGCCGTGGTCCATGGTGAGCACGATCGTGGTCTTGCCGTCTCGCTTCTCGACGCGGTCGATTTCGTACCCATGGGTGTACCCGTTGCCGTGGGTGACGATGATCCATGCGCGGTGGAGCGTGTCGCCGACCGGCAAGTCCGCGTTGGTGATGAACGCGTCCTGTGCCGCGCCGTCGGCCTTGCGCGTTGCGGCTGCGATCTCGCCGGTGTAGCGGCTTTGCTGTGCGTCGAGGCGCCAGCCTTGGCCGCTCAGCGACCGGCCCTCGAACAGCCACGCACTCGTGGTCTTCCCGCGCTTTTGTCGTACGATGCCGAGGCGGCCTCTGAGGCGGATGCCATTTGATGTCGCCCGGTCGGGGTAGGGAGGTTCGTCGAGCGTGCTGATGATCGTGTCGACCGTGTCTCCATGCGTGACGCGCAGGGCCACCGCCTGCTCACTCGCTGGCGACAGCTTCAGACGCTCGACACGGCTGAGGAACGGCTTGCCGGCGTAGGGCTCGTGGATCGCGGCAAACGTGCTGGCGAGGGGCGCTTGCGCTTGTCGGCGCACGAGCAGATGCGGCATCCAGAAGTCGTATGCCTTCCGCATGTCGCCGCCTGTGCCCTGGCCCATGCGGCGCACCGACGGGCTTCGGCCCAGCCACACTTCCGCGGGGCCGCCCGTGAACACGTGCGTGCGGAGCCCTCGCATCGGTTCGTCGAGGTACGTGAAGTCGACCCTGAAGCTGCCGGCCGTCTCGCCACGCTGCACGTCCCGGACCATGCCGTACGCGTTGAACCTGTGGCCCTCGGTCGTGGGCTCGTCCCACTTCTCTCCCGGCTCGAGCATGTTCTTCCGCTTGCCGGCAAGCGGAAGGCTGCACGCCGCGGTCGTGTCGCGGTCCGCGTCGCCGTGCAGCGCCCAGTCGTGCATCGCGCCTCCGCGCACGCGGAACACGTCGACCACGTACGCATCGGCCTCCGAGACGGGGATCATGACGAGCATGCGCCGGTACAAGTCGAGCCCGCGGGTCTTGCGGTACCCGCGCTTGCCGTCGGCCGCGACCGCAGACACGCCGGCGTTGTCGGGGAAGTACCACAGCAGGTCGCCGTCGGACTTGCCGGCGACTTGGTCCTTGCGGTCCACGACCACGGTGTTGTGGCCGAGCGTGGAGGTGCACCAGTAGCGCATCTGCGTCCAGGTATAGCCCAGGTCGGGCAGCATCTCCCGCTCCTTGGCCCAGAGCGTCAGGTTGAGGTTGTCGTAGTGCGCGTGGCCGTACGCGCCCCCGAAGTGGAGCTGCGCCTGCATCTGGTTCGTGCCTGTGCCGCGCCCTAAGGAAGCGTGCCCGTAGCCCGGCGCGATGGTCGAGACGGTGCGCTCCCGCGGCTTGGAGCGCCGCTCGTACGGGTGGGTGTCGTGGACCGAGGTCGAGCAGCCGTTGGGCAGGTCGAGCACTTCCGGCGCATGCTGGAGCCGCGCCAAGAAGGGGACGACCTTCTCCGGCTCGAAGTCGTCGAAGCGATCGACCTTGTCCACGTATCCCGGCGGGTCGGTGTACCCGCGGATGGTATCGAACGCGCGGCGCAGCCCGCCCATAGTCATGTAGTGATACGACGGCGATTCGTGCCACAGGCCGTCGTAGAAGAACCCGGCGAGGGCCGTCTTCTTCATCCACCCAAAGGCCCAGTGCACGTAACGCGGCTCGTGGATGACGCGGCCCATCCAGGCGACGCCGGCCACGTCGTACCCGATGATGTTGCTCATGTGGTGCGTCTGCACGGACACCGCGGCGAACGTCTCCCGAAAGAAATCGTCCTCCAGCCTCTTGCGCACGTCGTACCCGCGCTGCTGGGAGAGTTCGTCGAATGCTTTGCTGTCATAGACGAGGTCGTATGCGCGGATGGCGCGCTTGGGAACCTCGTTGTGGAAGTAGCCCCACCGCCCGGCGTTCCAAGGGAACGGATACTTCTGCGGCTGGAAGAACTTGAACTTCCAGCGCTGCGAGTTGACTACGATCGGGTAGTGCGGATACACCTGCGCTGCCCGGTCGAGGATGAGCACCGCGCGCCGCGCGTACTCCTCCTTGCCCGTGGCCTGGTACGCCTTGCCCAGCGCGACGCACTGGGACATGACCCACTCCCGGCGCCAGCGGTCGAGGTTGCTCGTGAGCAGGTGGGGGATGTTGCGTTCCGTGTTGAGATAGAACTTGAACGTGACCGTCTCGCCGAGCGCGTTCTTGCCGCTCAGTTCGTGGTCCTCTGGATACTTGGCGTTGGGGAACACCGTGCCACAATACTTGCACGTCATTTCGTTGGGCCGCTCGATGGTCCACTTAAAGATGTGGTTGCCCTCGACGCCACCGTAGCACTTGGGGCACTCGCACCATGCCGCGAACGGCTTGTCGGGCACGAACGCGAGCAACTCGTCGTCGCTCATGGCCATGGCGTGCGCGACCGCGCGCTCGTACTGCGCGGCCTTCGCGGGGTCGATGCGGTGGCCGAGGACCGGGTGCTTGGGCGGCCACGCGGGCGCGGCCGGCGCCGGCAGGGCGTGCAGCAGGATCGCCAGGCCCAGAATGGTCGGCAGGCAGACGCGGAGCAGGTCGCCGAGTGTGTTCACGGTCGGTCCTCCGAAATGATCCGTCAGATCTGCCCGCGCAGCTTCGCCCAGGCGAGGCCGAGATATTCCCGTATGGCCGTGCGCGAGCAGAAGAGGGCATGTTCGCCCGGGTACCCCAGCCACCATGCCGGCCCGGCCGAGGCGCGGCCGCGGTAGTCGGCCGGCGCGGGGATGGGATCCAGGCCTTGCTTGCGGAACAGCGCCACGGCCCGGGGCATGTGGTAGGCCGCGGTGACCAAGATGAACCTGTCCGCACCAACCATGGTCCGAATGTACCGCGCCTGGTCCTTGGTGTCCCGGCTCTTCTCTTCGAGCACAATCGCACCGGCCGGCACGCCCAGCTCCTGGGCCGCGAGCGCCATGATCGCCGCGTCGCTTTTCGGCGCACCGAAGGACGCGCCGGAGGTGATGAGTTTGGTGTGCGGCAGCAGCCGATGCAGCCGGACGGCTTCGACCACGCGGGGCAAAGCCCGGTAGGACAACTGGCTCGTGCCCGGCGTGCGCTCGGCCGGCGCGTGCCCTCCGCCCAGCACGACGATCCACTTGACGTCCGAAAAGGTCGCTGGCGCGCGGCCGTCGTAGAGAATGGGCTTGTGCCGGCGTTCCAATGACGCGATCAACACGCGCGAGACCGCGCCGTTGCTGAACAGCAGCAACAGAGCGAGGCCAATGGTGACGAGCACCTTGCCGGCCTTCTGGCGCTTCTTGGCGAACCACAGCAGCGCCAGCCCCGCGGCGATCACTGCAACCGACATGGGCAGCGGGAAGAAAAGCGGGCTGACGATTTTCTTGAGTAGGAACATAACGGACCCGCGGTTGATCGAGGAGCGTTGCGCGCTTGGCCCAAGTGGGCCCACCAAAGTCTCTACGATACTCAGGCGGCCGGCCAGCCGCAAGCGGCACATGATCCCGAAGGCGGTTGACTTGGCGTGGGGGGGATGGCTACAATTGCGTCCTTACATGGTTGGTCCCGCAGTCCTCATCTGAGCGTTCTGGAGCCGCGGCTCAGCGGGCAGGCGCTCCTGGCCGTGGCCGATGGCGAAGTCTCGTTGCACCCGATGCGATGGTCGCTGCTGCCGATACGTGGCGATCGAAATCGACGAGCCCACCACCAAGGGCGACTTCGACGACATCTGCTGGTACACCGCCCACCGCGGGATGACGGTCTTCGTCGAGGACGGGCAGTGGTACGTGAACTTCAGCAGCCGGTGCAACTACCTCACGGCTGAGCACCGTTGCGAGATTTACGACCATCGCTCCAAGATTTGCCGTCGCCACGACCCCTCAGGCTGCGAGGGCCCCGACGGCGAGTACGAGTTCGAACTCGAGTTGCGCACGCCCGATGAGGTGCAGGCGTACTACGACGACGTGGTCAATCCGAAAAAGGCGGCCCGGAAGAAGCGCCGCAAGAAGCGGTCGTGAGCCCTGGCCCCTCTCTCCTCCCGGAGGATTCGATGACGTACCTGAAACCGATCTTCGCGTTCGCTATCCCGGCCGTGTTTCTTGGATGCGGGTTGACGCCTTCGGGCGACTACGAGCACACAGGCCAAGCCGCGGCCGAGCCTGAGATGCTGAGAGGCATGAACCTGGGCGACTCGGCCGACGGCACCCTCCGCTCCCAAGCGATGTACATGAGGAGCGAGGCGGCCGCGCTGAGACGGAATGCCGAGGAGACTCTCGCTCTGGCGAAGAAGCAAAAGGCCCTCGCCGACGATTACCAGAAGAAGGCTCTGGAGGCCAAGACCGATGCGGCCAAGCTGCGGAAGAATCGGAACGTGAATAGCACCACGCGGATGCGGTACGAGTCCGTGGCGCGCCAAGTGGCGTATTTCGAAGATGAAGCCAGGGCGACGCGGCAAATGGCAGAAGACCTCGCCTACGGCGCCAAGACCCTGCAATCCAAGGCCCTGAAAGCCGACCGCAAGGCGGCCCGGCTCGAGCGTCGGGCAGAGCGGGAGGAACGGCTCGCCAAGCAGAAGGCAGAGGCTGGGGGCCAGTAGCTTGACATCGCCGCGAAATCAGCCGAGAGGAGCGGGGCCGCGGTGCGCTCGCACACAGGGATCGCCATGACACGACGACACCATGCCTTGGTCCTGTTGATGCTCGTGGCCTGCGCGTCGTCGTGCGAGCAGGCCCGCGCGCGCAAGTTCTACCAGGAGCGGGAGTGCATGGACACGGTCGTGGGGGTCACCGTGTTCGACACGTCGGCCGGCCACGCGAGACGGGCCATCGAAGCGGCGTTCGCTCGGATCGATGAAGTGGTCGCACTCGCGGACCGGTATCGCCCAAACAGCGAGGTGTCGAAGCTGATCGCTTCGGGCGGGCCCATGCGCGTGTCGCCAGAGGTCTACGACCTGCTGAAGACGGCCAAAGACATGGCCGAACGAACCGGCGGTGCGTTCGACATCACCTGCGGCCCGCTGCTGATCATGTGGAAACAGTGTGGCCGGGCGAAGCGGCTGCCGACAAAGGAGGAGTTGAAGCGGGCGCTGGCCCCGGTGGGATCGGACGGCATCGTGCTCGCCGACGGCACGGCGAAGTTGGCCAAGCCTGGCATGAAGATCGACCTGGGCGGAGTGGCCAAGGGCTACGCGGTCGACGCGGCCATCGCCGCGCTCCGCCGCGCCGGCATCACCAGTGCGCTCGTGAACGCCGGCGGTGACATGGCCATGATAGGGCCGCGGCCCGGCAAGCCGAATTGGAGCATCGGCGTGCAAGATCCCCGCAAGCCCGATGACCAGAAGGCCATGGTGTGCACGCTCGCGCTGCCGCCTTGCGCGGTGGCCACGTCGGGCAACTACCAGCGATACGTTGAGATCGAGGGCCGGCGCTTCTCGCACATTGTCGACCCGCGCACGGGCTGGCCCTGCGCGAGCGTGCCGAGCGTGACCATCGTGTCCAAGTCCAGCGCAATGGCAGCGGACGCGTGGGCCACCGCTGCGAGCGTGTTGCCGCCCGATGAGACGCTGAAACTCATCAACGCTGATAGCGACTTGGAGGCCCTGCTCGTGACCATTCAGGACGACGGGGAGCTGGGGCTGGCCATGTCGAAGGGGTTCGCCGCGCTTGTGAAGCAGTGGCTGGCGGCCCGGCCGAAGTGACGCGCTGCCTCACTTCGTGGCCGCGTGGATGCTCAGCCCCTTCACCGCGGCCTCCACGTCGAGTATCCCTGGCGCCTCCCAGCCCATGTTCATCGCGGCGACGCGGTAGTCGGCCAAGTCCTTGGAGTCTTGAAGGAACCCGCGGCCCCACGCGGTGTTGAGGCCCGCCAAGACAAGCGGCAGCACGTCTCGGTGCACGGTCACCCACCCGCCATCGTGGAGGCTTTCGCTCATGTAGGCGCGGCCCGGCGGGGTGAAGATGAACTTGCCGTACGCGTCGGGCTGCTGGAAGGGCTTCGTCTCGCGCCACCGGCTGTCGTAGAGGGGAATGCCAAAGTAGAGGAAGTCGCCGTAGCCCTTGGAGCGCCGGTTGAGGTTCTGCACGCTGAGGAAGATCATGAACTGTGCCGCGTGGAGCCGCGGGGTGTAGTCGGGAGTCTTGTGCAGCACGGAGCGCACCAGGCGGGCCTCCACGTGCACGACCAAGCGATCGAGAGCGGCTACGGACGGCGGATCCCGAAAGCGCTGCGCGACGAGCAGATGCGGCCACCGCTCGCCCTTGCGCCGGGCGCGGCCGCCATACTCCTCGCTGGCGTTTAGGGCCAGGGTCAAACGGCCGTCGGGGGCCACGGTGACCGCCTTGGCCTTGTTGGCGAAACGGATCGAGCCATCGGGAAGCCGCATGGCCTGGGCGCCGGCAAGGGTGTGCTTGCTGCTCCATTGGGCCAAGTCCCACGCCGGCTCGCCTGCTGACGCATCCCACTGGAGCAGCCCGGCCAGCACCTTCTTGCCCGGCTGAGGCGCGTACACCTTGAACCCGCGTTGGAAGTTCGGGTCGCGGACCAATTCACGCACTGCCGCACCGCACACTGGCGCACTCGCGGCGAGTGCGGCGGCGAACACGAGAAGTCTCATCGTGGCGGGACCGCTCCCGGTGATGGCAGTATCGAGCATGTGCGCTATTTTACAGCATTGGGGGCGCCTGTTACAGTACCACCGCCTTGGACTCGGAAGACACCCGGGCCGGACACTGAACCCGAACGCGCGGAGGCCGCCGTGAAAGTCCTGATTGTCGAGGACGACGCCAACATGCTCTGTCGCTTGGTGGGGCTGGTGGGAGCGCTGGGCCACGACGTGCTGGGCGTCTGCAACCGGCCGCTCGCGCGGGAGAGGCTTGGCGAATTTGATCCCGACTTTGTCCTGCTCGACGTCACGTTGAAAAGCGAGAGCAGCCTGTGTCTGCTGGCCGATCTGCGCCGAGAGTGCCCCGACGCCTTCATCGCCATGATGGTCGAGGAGGGCGAAGAAGACGAGGCCGTGAAGGCCATGCGCTTGGGGGCCAACACCTACCTCCGCAAGCCGATCCGCTCGGCCGCTCTCGAAGCGTTGGCCACGCGCTGCGCGGCGCTCCTGGGCGGCATGCCACACGGCCCCGCCCCGCGCGGCCGTGTGGCGCGCAGGGAGTTCACGATCCAATTCGACAACGATGTCCAGAAGATCCCGGAGATCGCGAATAGCTTGGCGTCCGGATCGGGCTACGAGCAGGAGGATCTGAGCGTGCGCCAGGGGATCATGGAGCTGCTCATGAACGCAGTTGAACACGGCAACCTCGGCATCACCACAGCCGAGAAGGAGGACGCGCTCAACCGCAAGGGCAGGCTGGCTAAGCTCTACGCGGAGCGCTTGGGCCAGCCCGAACGCGCGGCCCGCAAGGTCACCGTGAGTTTCAGAGCCGACGAGGAGGGGAGCCGCGAATGGACCATCACCGATGAAGGGGACGGCTTCGACTGGCACGCGGTGCTTGCGCGCGCACAAGACCCTGGCGCCGATCATCTGTGCGGCCGAGGCGTGTTGCTGTCGCGCTTGGTGTTCGACGAGATCGAGTACGCCGGCAGAGGCAACACGGTGCGCGTCTTGAAACGGGCCGGCTCAACCCGTTCGTCGCCAGGGGGGTGATTCCACAACGGCCGCCTCGGCCAAACGCGGCCGGCCCAGAACGCAACGCGGCCGGCGGGAGTGTTTCCCGGCCGGCCTTCGGTGGGTACACAGGAACAGAGGACCGCCGTTTCCGGCTGCGTCCTCTGTTTCCGAGTTTGGTTGACGGCTTACAGGGAGCCGACGATGCTGTTGAACGTGCATGTGATGCCGCCTTCCAGCGTCTGGAGGCCGGCAACCAGCACGACCGCCACGAGGGCGATGATCAACGCATACTCAACCAAGCTCTGACCCTTGTCCTTGAAAAGCTTCTTCATCTGACTGTCCTTTCCGAATGTGTCTGGGATGACGATGACCGAACACGTGCCCCGACCGGGGCATCAGTGTTACAGGGAGCCGACGATGCTGTTGAACGTGCCCGTGATGCCGCCTTCCAGCGTCTGGAGGCCGGCGACCAGCACGACCGCCACGAGGGCGATGATCAACGCGTACTCAACCAAGCTCTGACCCTTGTCCTTGAAAAGCTTCTTCATCTGACTGTCCTTTCCGAATGTGTCTGGGATGACGATGACCGAACACGTGCCCCAACCGGGGCATCAGTGTTACAGCGAGCCGACGATGCTGTTGAACGTGCCCGTGATGCCGCCTTCCAGCGTCTGGAGGCCGGCAACCAGCACCACCGCGACAAGCGCGATGATCAGGGCATACTCAACCAAGCTTTGACCTTTTTCTTTCTTAAACAGCTTCATCTCAAAACTCCTTCCTGATGAGAGGTTTTGGCTTTGCAGCCAGTTCCGTGATGCGTCTGCATGCCTATAGCAGGCACGATGCCAAACACAAGTCGCGGACTTATCGCGATGTCTTTCAAGTCCCAAGTTTCTGAAAAACCACTTGTTGCGATGTTTGTGGTGTGATGATTTTTGTTATGTTCCGGCCACATGTGGGTCCCCAAAATGTGCAGTTCTGCACACATGGGTGGGCAGTTCGTCTCTCCAAGCCATCCTGCTTGCGCGCACAGACGCGCGTGCCACGCATGGAGCGCGACTTATTGCGTACGGATTCTGATGAGATACAAGCGTCTCACATGTGATGGCGGGAGCGGCAAGCCGTCCATGCCAATGGAGCCCATAGAAAATGTTCAAGCGGCCCAATACGATTCGCCCTGACAGTGCAAGTTTCCCAGCTTTTCTGGCTGCAAATACATGGCAGGAGCCCAATGGCACGCCGGGCAGCAGGCGGGGACGATATGGTGCGCAGTTCTGCACACGCCTTCGAGTCCTGCGCGCCTTGACTTGCGCCTGGACATGCGTATAATCGCGCTTCTCCTTGGCCTACGGCGAACGCCCGGATGTACGGGTCCGCCTCTCGACTACAGCATCAGAGCGGCAAGCGGCAACGTGGGCAGACAAAGACGTATATCTCTTCTTCTCAGTTGCGCGGCGACCCTCGCGTGCACGGTCGCGCACGCGGAGGATCCAGTCACGCTGCGTTTCTCGTTCTGGGGCAGCGACCGAGAGATTCAGAACTTTCGGGAGATCGCGAACGCGTTCGAGGCGGTTCATCCCAATGTAAAGCTCAAGCTCGAGGGGCTCCCCTGGGGGGACTACTGGACGAAGCTCAAGACCCAAGCCGCGGGGCGCCGCGCGCCGGACGTCATTCGCATGTACACGGGCGAGGCTGCCGCGTGGTTCCATCGGGGAGTTATGCTGGATCTGCGGGACCGCATCGCGCGGGATGGAATCAAGCTCGACGAGCATTTCAAGGTTGGAGTGGACGCGTCCACGTGGGAGGGCAACGTCTATTGTCTGCCTACCGACATCGCAATCCGCGTGTATGCGTACGACAAGGATCTCTTCGACAAGGCGGGCGTGCCGTATCTGGACCCGAAGAAGCCGCTCACCTGGGATGAGCTGGTCGCAGTCTGCAAGCGCCTCACGCAGCGCAAGGGCGACGCGGTCGACGTGTACGGCCTGTCGTTGGGATACAAGTCCATCGACACGTTCGTGTATCAGGCCGGCGGCCAGGTCGTGAACCGCATCGTCAATCCCACGTCGATGCGCATCAACACGCCGGAGGCCGTCGCGGGCCTGCGCTTCTACAGCGACCTCATCCACAAGTACAAAGTGTGCGTGCCGCCCGCGACGCAGCAGGACAGCGGCTTCGGCGCGCCGGACTTCGCCCTCTTGTCGGGCCGCGTCGCGATTGCGCACAACGGCCCGTGGGCGCTGTCCACGTATAAGGAAAAGAAGGGCCTTCGCTTCGGCCTCGCGCCCATCGCGCGGGGAGCCAAGCGCGTGCAAACGTGCACGGTGAACTCGTGCGGCGTGTACGCGTTCAGCAAGCACCCGGAGGAGGCTTGGCAGTTTGTCAAATTCGTGGCCGGGCGACAGGGACAGGAGCTGGTTGCGAAGCTCGGCGTGGGCATTCCGAGCCTCAAGGCCGTCGCGTACAGCGGCCACTTTCTCAAGGGCCCGTCTGCGGCCGAGAACATGGAGGTGTTCCTCGACGAAGTGCAGCACGCGCGCGTGAACATCATGACGCCCACCGGCGAGCTGGACCGCGAAAAGCAGCGCATCCTCGGCGAACGCATGGCGCTGAACCAACTGCCGGCCGAGGAGGCCGCGCAAGAACTCCAAGCCATCGGCGACCGCATCCTTTCGCCCGAAGCGCGCGTGATTACGCCCTTTGTGCGCAAGACGCTTCCCGCGATCATCTGCGCCGCGATCGTTGTGCTGCTGACGTTCGTCTCCTTCGCCGCGCACAGCCATGGCAAGGCGGAGGCTGCGCGGGGTGGAGGCAAGCGCGAGAACCTCTTGGGCTACCTGTTCATCTCGCCATGGCTTGTGGGCTTTGTGCTCTTCATGGCGTTTCCCATCGCCGCAGCCGTTGGCCTCAGCTTCACCGACTGGGACATCTTCTCGCCGGTCAAGTGGGTGGGCGCGCAGAACTTCGTGGACATGTTCAGCGCCAAGTGGCGCGACACCGGCCAAGGTGAAAACGCGCTCGTGTTCAACGATGCCTCCTTCTGGCAGAGCCTGAAGGTCACGTTCGTCTACGTGCTCTGCGCGTTGCCCATCCAACTCGCCGGCGGCCTCGCCGCCGCGCTGCTGTTGAACATGAACCTGCGCGGGAGTCGCATCTTCCGCACGATCCTCTACCTCCCATTCCTCTTCAGCGGCGTCGCGGTGTCGTTCATCTTCCTCTGGCTGTACAGCCCCGAGTATGGGCTCATCAACTACGCCATCTCAGTCGCGCAGACGATGACCCCATGGTGGTGGCCCTATGCCCTGGCCACGGTGCTTGGCGCGGGCAGTTGCCTTTGGATCGCCATTGCGCTGCTCGTGACGGTCCGAGGGCGGCTAAGCCTTCGCGCGTTCGCAATCCACGGATTGGCCGCGGCCGTGTCGTGTTATTGCGCGACGCTATTGTGGGAAGTGATAGCACAGATGGGTGTCGAGTGGCCCCCTCAATGGCTCACCAGCGAAACTTGGGCGCTGCCGGGCATCATCCTCATGAACGTCATGTGGATCGGCGGCAACATGCTCATCTTCCAGGCCGGGCTGCGCGGCATCCCGACGGAGATGTATGAGTCGGCCGAGGTCGATGGCGCGGGCGTGGTCGCCAAGTTCTTGCACATCACGATCCCCATGCTCACGCCCACGATCCTCTTCAACCTCATCATGGGCACCATCGGCTCGTTCCAGGTCTTCACGCAGGCGTACGTCATGACCAAGGGCGGGCCGAACCGCGCCACGCTCTTCTACGTGCTCTATCTCTACAACCGCGCGTTCCAGGACTTCCAGATGGGATACGCCTGCGCGCTGGCCATGATCCTGTTTCTCGTCATCTTCGCGTTCACGTATTTCCAGCTTTGGTCCGCAAAGCGGTGGGTGTTCTATGAGGTGAGTTGAATTGGGCGTAAAACGTAAAACGCAAAACGTAAAACGTAATCGGAGTGACGTCGTCGCCAACGCGATTCTTTACGCTTCACGTCTTTACGTTTTACGTTCAGCCCCCTTCATCACCCATTAACCATTCCCCTCTCACCGGACCCGAACACGGCCCCATGCGCTACACCCGCACACAACGCGTCGTCGCCCTGCTGCTGCTGGCCGCGGTGTGCGCGGTGTTCTTGGGGCCGTTCGTGTGGGCTGGGCTATCGTCGCTCAAGACCAAGACCGAGGTCTACACCATGCCGCCGCGCTGGGACTCGGCCAAGACGTTTCGCGCGAACGCGCAGGCGATCTGGCGCGCGGTCGTGCCGCAGAAGTTCGCGTGGTCGAACTACCGTGAGATCTTCAAGCGCCTCGACTTCGCGCTCTTCTTCCGCAACAGCTTCTTCATCTGCATCCTCGCCACGTTCGGCCAACTCCTCAGCTCCTCGCTCGTGGCGTTCGGCTTTGCGCGCATTCGCTTCTGGGGCCGTGACGCGCTCTTCATCCTCGTGCTCGCCACGATGATGATCCCGTACCAGGTCACCATGATTCCGTTGTTCTTGCTCTTCCGCGAGGTCGGGTGGGTCGATTCGTTCCTGCCGCTTATTGTGCCGCAGTTCTTTGGCGGCGCGTTCAACATCTTCCTGCTGCGCCAGTTCTTCCGCACGATCCCGCACGAGTTGGACGAAGCCGCGGCCATCGATGGCTGCACGAAGTTTGGCCTATACTGGCGCATCATCCTGCCCTTGGCCAAGCCCGCGCTCATGGTGGTGGCCATCTTCACGTTCCTGTGGCACTGGCGCGACCTCATGGGCCCGCTCATCTACCTCGACTCGCTGTCCAAGCGCACGGTTGCGCTCGGCATCGCGTACTTCCACAGCCCCTACGAAACGGGCATGCACCTCATCATGGCCGCCGCGATGGCCGCGTTGGCTCCGGTGGTCGTGCTCTTTTTCATTGGACAGAAGTATATCCTTGAAGGTATAACGCTAGCCGGCGTGCGGAAGTAGCCGCGCGTCTTGGGAAAGCGCGCTTCGTGGCGCGCGCCCGGCGCTGTGGATCACGCACCGTTTGGAGACCACACCCTCCATGACCGACCCCCTCAAACTGCTTGCCGCATGGTGCATCGCATGCATGCTCGTGGCTGTCGCGGGATGCCTGGAGGCGCCGACCTCCGACCTCCAGCCGCCAGAAAAGGCGCCCGCCAACGAAGCGGCCACCGCGCCACTGGCCCCGCCCCCGGGCGCCACATCCGCTCCGCAGCCCGTGCGCATCGACGTGCACGCGGTCCCGCCCAAACCCGCCACGGCCGCCGCGCCAATCATCGGGGATGGCGAGAACGAGGTGGTCTGGGACAGCTTCGAGGGCTTCAACCACTGGGCCGTCGAAGCCGCGGACGACCCCACGAAGATCGGGGTCAACAAGGATCCGGCCAAGGTCTCCGCCGGCCGGCGCAGCCTGCGCGTCGAGTACCAAGCCTTTCGCAAGAACCGCTCCCACCTGCGCCGCGAAACCTCCCTCGACCTCTCGCAGATGAGCAAGATGCTGCTCGACTGCTACGCGGATCAGGACGGCCTATCGTTGACGGTCGCGTTTCGGCTCACCGCGTCGCAGCGCTACTGCGAGTCGCATCGCTACGAGTTGAAGAAAGGCTGGAACAAGGACATCACGATCGACCTGCTGGGCGAGTTCAACTCCGCCGAGCGCGGCAGCCCCAAGCCCGTCCCGCTCGACGGCCGGGAAGACGTGCGCCGCGTCAGCATCATCATCCACCACAAGCCCGAATCGAAGGGCGTGGTGTTCCTCGACAACATCCGCTTCCGAGGCTGGCCGCGCAAGGGCTGGCAGCGCCGCGACCCTCGGCTCTTGTCCGTCGTGCCCAGCGCGGCCATGTTGCGCCAGTATGAGACGCTGGAACTCGAAGTCGACTTCGAAGGCACGTACGGCAACTACTTCGATCCTGGCCAAGTGGACATCCGCGCCTCGTTCCTCAGCCCTGAAGGCAACCGCTTCACCGCGTACGGCTTCTTGGAGGCCTACGAGGGGGCGGTCAGCGATATGCGCTGGCTCGTGCGGTTCACGCCTACGGAAGTGGGCCGCTGGGAGTACAACGTGCTCGTGAAGACGCGCCGCGGGGAGCAGCTTTCCGCGACGGAGGCGTTCGATTGCACGGAGTCCTCGGGGCGCCGCGGCTTCGTCCGGCGCAGCAAGCGCGATGGCCGATACTTCGAGTTCGACAACGGCGATTTCTTCTACCCCATCGGCCAAAACGTGTGCTGGGCCACAAACTACGAGCCGTTCTTCAAGAAGATGGTCGCCAATGGCGAAAACTTTGCACGCATCTGGATGTGCCCCTGGCACTTGCCGCTCGAAGACCGCAACGCCCTCGCCAACACGGGCCTGGAACTGAAGAATGCTCCCGGCAAGTACAGCCTCGAAGCCGCCCGCGGGCTCGACCGCATCGTCGCGTTGGCGGAGACGTACGGCATCTATCTCCAAATCTGCCTCGAATACCACGGCATGGTCAATGGCTCGTGTAGCGAAAACCCGTACAACAAGGACAACGGCGGCCCATGCTTGCGGCCGGAGGACTTCTTCGTCGACAGCGAAGCGAGGCGGCTCTTCAAGCAGCGCCTTCGTTACATCGTTGCGCGGTGGGGATGGTCCACACACATCATGGCGTGGGAGCTGTTCAACGAGGTTGACCTGGGCAAGTACTACGACCCCCGCGACGTCGTGCGCTGGCACAACGAAATGGCCGGATACCTCAAGAGCGTGGACCCGCACAAGCACCTCGTGACCACGAGCACCTATACGAATCGTATCGGCGAGGACCTGTGGAAGCTCGGGCGCATCGACTACGCGCAGTCGCACCACTACGGTGCGGACATTGTGCCGTACGTGCTGCGCAACATGGACGAGCGCGAGGAGCTGGGCAAACCGTTCTTCATCGGCGAGTTCGGCCGCGGCTGGACCGCGGACGCGGACCAGAAGGACATCGCGGGCATGCACCTGCACGCCGGGCTCTGGGCGTCGTTCATGTCGCCCGCGGCCGGCGCGGCCATGCCCTGGTGGTGGGATACCCACATCGACGCGCACAACCTTTACTACCACTTCAAGGCCCTTGCCGCGTTCGCCAAGGGCGAAGACCGCCGGCGGCTCGACTACAAACCGGTGCACTTCAAGACTGATGCGCCGCAGCTCAAGGAGGTCGACGTGCGCGGGCTCATCTGCCCCACACGCTGCCTGTTGTGGCTCTTCAACGAGCAAGACACGCGCTCGCTCCTGGCGGGCACCGGCCTGCCGCGCATCCCGGCCGGCACGCAGCTTCGGCTCAAAGGCATGTGGCCCGGCACGTACATTATCCAATACTGGGACACGTACCGCGGAACCATGCTCGACCAGGTCGAGGCCAAGACGGTCGAGGTCGAGACCGGCCCGCCCGAGGCGCGTGGCCACGAACTCGACGTGGTGTTCCCCGAGGCCGAGCGCGACATCGCCTGCAAGATCATCTATACCGGCAAAACCACCCCCAGCGTGGTCAGCCCAGCGGAGTGAGCCCTCCCTGTTTGGAGTCCCGCCTGTAGGCGGTCTGCCCCATGCCCCCACCCGACGACAAGCAAGACCCAGCCAAGCCGCAAGCCCAGCCCGCGGAGCCCGAGCACGACGCGGAGTTCTTCGGCTACGAAAAGCCCGCGGTCGACTACACGTTCAAGATCTTCGAGGAGACCCCAGGCGACACCGCGTACATGGTGCTCACGCGCATGCAGCGGCTCGTCATCTTCGCCCTCCTGGGTGGTTTCGCCGCATGGCTCTACTTCGACTGGCAGTTCTGCCTCACGGTCGTCAACGGCATCTTCACCACGTTCTACCTCGTGGTGTGTGTGTACAAGTTCTATCTCATCCACGTCTCCCTCGGCACGCAGAAGGAGTTGCAGTTCACGCCGGACCAGATCGCCGCGCTCAAGGACGAAGACCTGCCGCCGTACACGATCCTGGTCCCGCTCTACAGGGAGAAGGAGACGCTGAAGCGGCTCGTGGGCGGGCTCGAAGCGCTTGACTACCCGAAGGACAAGCTCGACGTGCTCCTGCTGCTGGAGGAGGACGACGAAGACACGGTCGCCGCGGCTCGGGCCATGGACATGCCCAGCTTCATCCGCATCATCGTCACGCCCGACGCCCAACCCAAGACCAAGCCCAAAGCGTGCAACCTCGGCCTCTCACTCGCGCGTGGCAAGTACCTCGTCATCTACGACGCGGAGGACAAGCCTGAACGCGACCAACTCAAGAAGGCCGTGCTCGGCTTCCAGAGGTCCGCGCCCGACGTGGTGTGCCTCCAGGCCAAGCTCAACTTCTACAACCAGAAGCAAAACCTTCTCACGCGTTGGTTCACCACCGACTACAGCATGTGGTTCGACTTGTTCCTGCCGGGCCTCGACCACACGGACGCTCCCATCCCGCTGGGCGGCACGTCGAACCACTTCGACGTGGCCAAGCTCAAGGATCTGCGCGGCTGGGATCCCTTCAACGTGACCGAGGACGCGGACCTGGGCATGCGCATCGCCAAGCGCCGGCTCACGACGAAAACGATCGACTCGACCACGTGGGAAGAAGCGTGCAGCGTCGTGGGCTTCTGGGTTCGGCAGCGGTCGCGCTGGACCAAGGGCTACCTCCAGACGTGGCTCGTGCACATGCGCTGGCCGTTGCGGCTCATTCGGGAGCTGGGCTTCGCCAAGTGGTTCAGTTTCCAACTCATGGTCGGCGGCACGCCGTTCAGCCTGCTCATCACCCCCCTCTACTGGCTGCTGACCGTGATCTGGTTTGTGTTCCGCTACGAGCCGCTGTCGGAGCTGTTCCCGTTCCCGATCATCCTCGGCGCGCTCGTGTGCCTCTTTGTAGGCAACTTTACGTTCATCTACGCGTGCATGCTCGCGGCGTACCGCCGCGGGTACTACGACTTGGTCAAGTTCGCCCTCATCGTGCCGGCGTACTGGTTCCTCATGAGCATCGGCGCCTGGAAGGGATTCATCCAACTCATCACCAAGCCGTTCTACTGGGAGAAGACCCAGCACGGCTTCGACCTGGCCGAGGAGCAGCAGCAGCCGGAATCGGCCTGAGGCGCACGCACCGGGCCACGACAGCGCCCTCGACGCCTGTCCTGCTAGAATCACAATGATCAGCGAGAACCGAGTCATCTTCCTGCTTGTCGCGGTGCTCAGCATTGGCTGGGTCTTTGTGGCCGACTATCCGCCGCGGGCCCCGTCGCGCGAAGCCATCGTGCGTTGCGGCACAGGGGCGACCTTGATCAGCGGCTACACCCGGGGCCGGCAGGGCCTCGTGGGGTCGCTGCGGTGGGCGCCCTTCCCCACGCTCCTCGTGCTGCCCATGATGGGCGTGCGCGAGTTGTCCCAAGACGGCACGGCCGCCTGCATTGTGGCCGGCCTGGCCGCGGCCCTCTTTGCCGCGTTCCTCAACGCGTGGCTCGCGTCGTGCCGCGTGGGCCGCGGCTGGCGCTACCTCGCGCTCGTGCTGCTTGCGGCGAATCCCATGTTCGAGCGTTCGATCGTCCGCGGCGAGAGCGCCATCCTCTTTGCCTTCCTCATCGTCGCGTGCTGCTGCTTCCTCATCCATTGGCTCCAAACGCTCGAGTTGCGCAGCCTCGCGTACCTCTCGATCCTCTGCGCGTTTGCGGTCCTGACGCGCTACCAGGCCATCGTGTTCGTGACCCTCGTGTTCCTCATCGTGCTCATTTACCTGCTGGCCGAGCGCGAGAAGGAGGCCCACACCGAAGGCACGCTGCTCGTGCTCCTGTCGCCCACCGTGTACGCGGTTTGCCTCTGGTTCGCCGCCAACTGGCTCATCATGGGCGACGCCACGTTCTTCCTGCGCGGGCTTATGCTCGCGCCGGAGCGCGGCATCGGTCTGCGCGATCTGCTCACCGACGGGTGCGAGTGGTCGTACTGCCTGCTTCCGCTGTTCATTGCCGTCCTCGCGTGGGTCTTCACGCAGTTCAAGGCCAGTGTGGCCCTGGCCACCGTCCGCGGCGCGGCCATCGCGGGCCTGGCGCTGCTCGCGTTGCTTGCGGAAGTGCGCGCACCCGAGGCCCCTGCGGTCCGAGAGGAGCAGGCCGCGCGCCAGGAGCAGCAGGCGATCGTCGCCGAGGTGGCGAAGCGCTACAAGGACGACAAGGTGGTCGTGTCGGGCTACTTGGGATACGAATTGCGCCGGCAAGCCCCCAGGACCTGGGCGTTTGTCTTCATCCACACGATGAGCCTGCACCTCGACGAGATACTGAGGGACCATCCCGGGCAGAAGATCTTCGTCCTCGTGCCCAAGGACGAAGGCGACGGGTGGTGGGAGGACATGAATCTGAAGTATCCCGGCATCTACGACAATGGGGCCGCGTTCACGATCTTCGAGAGGGCCTGGCCGCACTGGCGCCTCTTCGGCGTTGTGCGCACCGACGGCCGGCGGGGCCTCGCGCAGGAAATCGCCACCGCTGGGAGGTAGTGCTGCGGTGCCTGTGAACCCTGACGCGCCATCCGAACCCAAGCCCCTGCCATTCGGGAGGGCCTGCGCGCTCATGGCGGCGACGGTCGTGTTGTACCTGCTGCCGTTCTTCTATCCCGCCATGTGGATCACCGCGCTGCTCGCGCTGTGGCCCATGATCGAGATGGCCCGAGCGTCGCGGCCTGGGGCGGCTTTTCTGCGCGGCTATCTCCTGGGCCTCGCGCTCTTCATCGCGGGCCTCTACTGGGTCGGCCACGTCAGCGTCTTCGGTCTCGTGCTCCTGAGCGCCATCATTGCGCTCTACATCGCGATCTTCTGCTGGCTTGTCGCCCGCTACCACGGCCGCTTCCGCGCCCCCTTCGTCGTGGCCGTGCCGGCGCTGTGGGTGGCCATCGAGTTCGCGCGCTGCAACCTCATCAGCCCCTTCCCGTGGCTCATCCTCGGGCACAGCCAGCACGCGTGCCTCCCCATGATCCAGATCGCCGACCTCGCCGGCGTGTACGGCGTCAGCTTCGTCTGCGCCCTGGCCGCGGCCGCGGCCGCCGAGTGCCGGCGCGGCAAGCGCGCGGCGCTCAAACAGTGCCTTGCCGCGTTCGCCGTGCTCGTGTTGGTGCTCGGCTACGGCGTGTGGCGCATCCAAACGCTGCCTATCCATGACGGCCCTCGCCTGGCGATTGTGCAAGGCAACATCCCGCAATCGGTCAAGCTCCAATACACGTATCAGCAGAGCGTGCAGGCGTTCATGAAGCACGTGAAGCTCTCGCGCGAAACCGCGGCCGAGAAGCCCGACCTCATCGTGTGGCCCGAAACCATGTGCCCGGGCTTCCTCGACCTTCCGCCGGCCAACCGCGGCGAAACCGACCTGCTCGCCGAAATGTGCCGCGTGCAACTCAAGCGGCTCGCGCGGGACCTCAAGGCCCGCCTCCTCATCGGCTACCTCTCCGTCCACTTCAAGGACAGGAAGGCCGTGCTCGCGAACGCGGTGCGCTACTACGCCCCCAATGCCCAGGTGCTCGGCAAGTACGAGAAGATGCACCTCGTGCCGTTTGGCGAATACAAGCCGTTCGAGGAAACGATCCCGCTGCTCAAGACATACGTCTACCCGCTCGTGGAGCAATGGTGTGCGCCCATCGGCAACTTGGAGCCGGGCTTCGAGCAGACGATCTTCGACCTCAAAGGCCGCCAGTTTGGCGTGCTCATCTGCTACGAGGATGTGCTGCCCTACCTCGCCCGCGGGCTGCGGCGCAAGGGAGCGGACTTCGCGATCAACGTCACCAACGACGGCTGGTTCAAGGACAGCCTCGAACTGGACCAACACAACACGATCAGCGCGTTCCGCGCGGTCGAGAACCGCATCGGCATGGTGCGCGCGGCCAACACCGGCATGTCGTCGTTCATCTCCCCTACGGGCGAGGTGTACGCGGTGTTGCGCCGCCAAGGCCGGCACCGGGAAGTCGAGGGCTGGTGTGCGGCCAACGTCAGGACCTGCCCCACGCGCACGCTCTACACGCGCGTAGGCGAGGCATGGGCGTGGCTCTGTGTGATCGCGGCGGTGGGGCTGGTGGCGCTCCCGCGGCGCATGTCGCAGCCGTTGGGAACATCGGGGACATGAGCCAAGGACGCGAAGCGCCGGCTTGGTGTCTTGGGACGGAGCAGCCTCCCGAAGGTTGCCAACCTTCGGGAGGCTGCTCCGCCGCCCGGCTTCCCGGCCGCGCCGGAATGCGGTATAATGCCCGTGTTCGCCAGGGCGTCCATAGCCGCTAAGCAGCTCGGAATCGAGACTTGTTGTCGATGCCGAGCCCCACTCCTACTCTTGGTCTTACTCTTAGTCCTACTCCTCTTCCGTGTCGTGCGATTACGAGTAAGACTAAAAGCAGGATTAGGAGTAACAACTGCGGCGTAGGCGACGAGGCTTGTAGTAGGGCGATTCATCGCCCCTCGGCCGCTCTGAAGAGAGGGGCGATAAATCGCCCTACTACGAACGGCGCAGCTTCTTCTCTCTCTCTGCCACCCCATTCGGGAGGCGTCGTGTACCGGCTCAAGACATTCGCCATCACCCTCGCCTTGGCCTGTGCCGCGTACGGCGCCGAGGGGCAGCCGTTCCCCATTGGCGAAGCCGTCACGTACACATTCGCCTGGAACGGCATCCCAGTGGGCAACGCCAAGGCGAAGATATTCGACGTGGCGGGCAAGCCGCAGATTCGTCTGCAAGCTTCGGGCGGGACCAACGCGGTCATCGACAAGCTTTACCGCCTGCGATTCATGGCGTCCTCCATCGTCTGGGCGGCCGACATGAAACCCGTGCGCTACATCCTGGTCCAGCGGGAGGGCAAGCGCCACGTCAATTGGACGCTCACCTACAACCCGGACGCGGGAGAGTTCAAGAGCGTCAAGCAAAAGATGCACAAGAACGGCCGCAAGACGGAGTACACGATCAAGAGCCGGAAGGCGTTCGACATCATCGGCGGCTTCTATGCGTTCCGGCTCCTCAAGGTGGCGCCCGGCCAAACAAAGGTGGTCCAGATCGCTGATGGCAAGGGGCTTTACCACGTGACGGTCCGCGCGGGCCAGCCTAAGATCGTGGCCACAAGCGCCGGCAAGTTCCAGACGGTGCCCCTCACGGTCAAGACCAAGCGCGTCCACCCGCCTGACAAGCCGGACAAGAAGCGCCCCGTCGCAACCGTATGGGTCAGCAACGACACGCGAAGGCTGCCCGTGAAGATGGCCGCCAAGACGAAATGGGGCACCATCAGCGCCAAGCTCGTATCGGCCAGCCCTAAGCTCAGGACCGGTCCCACTACGACCGCGAAGAAGTAAGCCCCCCGCAGCCGCGACGGCCCCACCCGCCCATGCCCGAGAAGCTGACTGTTACGGTCATCACCTTGAACGAGGAGTCGCGCGTGCGCAACTGCCTCGAAGCCGTACGATGGGCCGACGAGATTGTCGTGCTCGACTCCGTCAGCACCGACGGCACGCTCGACGTATGCCGCGAGTTCACGGACAAGGTTTACCAAGAGAAGCTCCCTTCCACCGCGGACCGGCGCCGCGCGGCCATGGACAAGGCGTCGCACGAATGGGTGCTCTCGCTGGACGCGGACGAGCGCGTCACGCCGGAGCTGGCCGAGGAGATCCAACAGCTTCTCGCGTCGCCGCGGCTCAACGACTACGCCGCGTACTGCATGCCGCGGGTCACGTTTTGCCTCGGCCGATGGATTCGCCACTGCAGTTGGTACCCGAACAGGCAAGTGCGGCTATGCCGCAAGAGCCTGACGAGTTTTTTCGACAACACACCACACGACGTGACCGAGGTCGATGGCCGCATTGGGAAACTGCGGCATGACCTAGAGCATCGGCAGCCCGACGCGTTTCAGGACATGGTGACGAAGGCCAGCGCCTACTCAACGATCTTCGCGCAGGTGCAACACGAGCGCGGCGAGACGTGCGGCTGGCCGTCGATCCTCCTGCGCCCGCCCTATCGGTTTTTCCGCAACTACGTCATCAAGCGCGGTTTCCTCGACGGCACGCCCGGCCTCATCATCGCCCTCATGGGCGGGTGCCATTCGTTCATGAAGTACGCCAAGCTGTGGGAGCGCAGCCATCTGGGCGGGGGGCAGGCCCCGTGAGGATCGCGCTCAACGTCAAGAGCTTCGACCCGCTGCACGGAGGCGGCGAGCGGTACACGGTGAACCTCGCACGCTCGCTCCTGGAGCACGACCATGAAGTGCACGTGGTCACCCTGCGCGGGAGCGGCGAGGCCCCGGGAGCACACGTGCACGAGGTCGCCGTGCCCGGATTCCCCAAGCTCCTCCGAGACCAGCGGTTCGCGGACCGCAGCCGGCGCGTGCTCGACGAACTCGGCTGCGACCTCGTCTTCGGCACCGGCAAGTCGCCCTGGGTCGACATCTACCGGCCCGGCGGCGGCATGCACAGGGCCTACATCGAGCACGACGCCCGGTCCGCGCGCACGGCCATGGGCCGAGCGGCGCGCCGATTCACGCGCACCGTGAGCCTCAAAGAGCGGATCAACCTCCGCCTTGAACGCCGCACCATGGCCTCCCCGAGGCTCAAGCGCGTCATCGTCAACTCCGACATGGTCAAAGAACACGTGGCGCAGTGCTATCCCGACTTCCCCAGCGACAAGGTGCTCGTGCACTACAACGGCGTGGACGTGCGGAAGTTCTCGCTCGACTCGCGCCGCAAGCATCGCTTCAATACCCGGTGCGACTTCGGGTTCACCAAGGACCACGTGGTCGTCCTGCTCGTGGGCAACAACTTCCGGCTCAAGGGGGTGTGGGAGTTGCTCCAAGCGCTCGCGCAGTTGCGCGAGGACGGCGTGGACAACGTCCGCGCGCTCGTGGTCGGCAAAGGCCGCGTGCGCCGAGCGAAACGCTGGGCCAAGCGGCTCGGTGTCGCGGATTCCGTCATCTTCGCGGGCGGCCGACGCGACATGCCGGCCATGTACGCGGCCGCGGACGTGCTCGCCCACCCCACGTACTACGATCCCTGCGCGAACGTGACGCTCGAAGCCTGGGCCTCCGGCCTGCCCGTCATCACCACACGCTTCAACGGCGCCAGCGGCCTCATGGCCGACGGCGAGGAGGGGTTTGTGCTCGACCGGCCGAACGACATATCCCGCTTTGCCGAGTGCCTGCGAGCGTTCACGTCCCAGCCCTTTCGGCAAGTGGCCGGCGTGAAGGCCCGCGTACTCGCCGAAGCCAACAGCATGGACCACTACTACCACCGCATCGTCGACGTCTTCGAGCAAGTCGCCAACAACGAACAACGAATGACCAATGACGATTGACGATTGACGATTGACCAATGACCTCCTCCCGCCCAAGCTGGCGCGCGCTCTACGAGCGCCGCCTCCAAATGCGGCAACGCTACAAGAGCGTCTGGCAGATCCCGCTCCAGCGCCGCGCGTTGGACGTGATTCGGCGCCACGTGCGCGAGCGCGACCGCGTGCTCGACGTCGGCGGCAGCGCCAAGTTTTGGGAGCGCCGCCGCGAGAAACTGCCCGCGCTCGACGTGAAGACGCTCAACATCGACCCCGAAGAACAATGCGACTACCGGTCGCTCGACGAGGTGGACGGCGAGTTCGACGTCGTGCTCATGACCGAGATGATCGAGCACGTGCCGGCCGAGGAGGGCATGAAGCTGCTCCGCGACGTGCGGCCGCACCTGAAGCCCGGAGGCAAGATCATCATCACTACGCCGAACATTCAGCACCCCAGCCGGTTTTGGGACACCACGCACGTGACGCCCTGGCGCTACGACGAACTGGGCGCCGCGCTCATGGCCGCCGGCTACGACGTGGTCGAGGTCTGGCGCCTCTACAACGCGGGCGCGCTCGACCGCTGGTTCCGTCGCGCCATCGGCGTGTGGCTCCACCGCTACCTCGACATCGACTTCGCGCTCAGCATCGCCATCGTTGCCGCGGCCGCGGCCGCCGAGCAAGACACATGAACATCGTCTTCATGGGCACGCCAGACTTCGCCGTGCCCAGCCTTCAAGCCATCGCCCGCTCGCGCCATCGGCTCGCGGGCGTTTTCTCGCAACCCGACCGGCCCAAGGGCCGGAGCCGCGAGCCCGCGCCGCCGGCCGTGAAAGTCGCGGCGTTGGACGCGGGCGCGCCGGTGTTCCAGCCCGACAACGTGAACGCGCCCGACGCCGTGCAACAACTGCGCGCACTCGCACCCGATGCGATTGTGGTTGTCGCGTTCGGCCAGATCCTCTCGCGTCAGGTGCTCGATATCCCGCAGTTGGGCGCGTTGAACGTGCACGGCTCGCTGCTGCCCCGGCACCGCGGCGCGGCGCCCATCGCGGCGGCGATCCTTGCCGGCGATGAAGAGACCGGCGTCACCATCCAGCTCATGGCTGAGGAGATGGACGCCGGCGACGTGCTCACCCAAGCCCGCACGCCAATTCGGCATACGGACACAGCCGGCACGTTGCACGACCGGCTGGCGACACTGTCCTGCGAACCCTTGCTCGCTGCGCTCGACGGACTGGAGCGCGGCGCGATCACACCACGCCCCCAAGACCACTCGCAGGCGACCTACACCGGCAAGTTGGCCAAGGCCGACGGAGTGATTGACTGGTCGCGGCCGGCCACATACTTGGGCCGGTTTGTGCGCGCGATGACCCCCTGGCCTGGCGCGGCGACACAGCTTTCCAGAGCCGAACGCCGGAAGCCCATCCGTGTGCTCCTGCGCCAAGCCGCGCCCTCCGCCACGCGCGTACCCAACGCTGCCGAGCCCGGCCAAGTGGTGCGGGCAGACGAAAGAGGGGTTCTCGTCGCCTGCGGCCAGGGCGCGCTCAACGTGCTGGAGATCCAGCAGGCTGGCAAGCGCGCGTTGGCCGTGGAGGAGTTCCTCCGTGGCCAACCCGTGCAGCCGGGCGACCGATTCGGATAGAGATGAGGGATTAGGGATAAGAGATCAGGGATGAACTCATCCCTCATCCCCAACCTGGCCTGTGCATTCGTCAAGGTCTTGCATATTGCAGATGCCTGGAAGCCCGATCATCTCCCTCAGCGACCGCTTCACGCGCGTGCGGCAGCCCAAGTGCGCGCCCGAACGCGTGCTGCTGCTCGTGCCGGCCTGCCTTCAGTGGTCCCAGTGCGAGCACACGCTTGCCAACGACGACTTGAGCCAGTGCGAGCGCTGCGGCAACTGCAAGATCAAGGACGTGCTCGAACTGGCCGACGAGTTTGGGGTCCGGCCGTTCGTCGCGGCCGGCGGCCGGCTCGCCGCGCATCGGGCCAAGAGCGACGACATCGACGCAATTGTGGCCATCGCCTGCGCGAAGGAACTCAAAGAGGGCGTCAAGGCCGTGTTCCCAAAACCCATGCTGACCGTCTGCAACGAACAGCCCCACGGCCCCTGCGTCGACACCGACGTGGAGCTGACCCAAGTACGGGAAGCTATCGAATTCCTGACCCAACCATGAACACACGCCAGGTTGCACTCGACATTCTTCGCCAACACGGCCGAGGCCATGAGGCCCGGCGGGGGGGGCTGCGGGAGGCCGTTGACCAGGCCATCCGCCGACACCACCCTTCGCCCGCGGACGCGGGATTGCTGACTGAGTTGGTGTACGGCGCGGTCCGGCATGCGGGCTCGCTCGACGCGATCATCGCGGCGTTCTCGCGGGCGCCCATCCAACGGCTCGACGACGTGGTGCACGCGGCGCTCCGCGTGGGGCTCTACCAGATCGTCTACCTCGACCGGGTGCCGCAGTCCGCGGCCGTGAACGAGACCGTGGCCGCGCTCAAGCGCCAAACGAACAAGCGCGCCACCGGCTTTGCCAACGCGGTCTTGCGCTCGGCCTGTCGCTCGATCCAGGAGGCAAAGGAGGGGGAGATCGCCGACGAACTCAAGCGCCGCGCGGTGTACGTGCGCGAGGGGGCTTTCGCCATCTTCGACGTGGACCTGCTGCCCGATCCGTCCGCGGACGCGGCCGGCTGGCTCGCCGGCGCGTACTCGATGCCCAAGTGGCTTGTGAGGCGCTGGATTGGGCGCATGGGTTTCGACGCCGCGGAGCGCGTCTGCGCGGCGAGCGACGCCACGCCGACGCTCTTCCTGCGCGCGAACGCAAGGCGGACGACCCGGGAGGAGTTGTCGCAGCGGCTGAGCGCGGAAGGTATCCACGCCTTGCCCGGCACGCGGCCCGAAAGCCTGGACCTCGGCCCCGGCGTCGCCATTGGCCGCATCAGGCCGTTCCTGGACGCCGGCCTCTGCTCGGTGCAAGACGATACCGCGATGCAGGTCGCTCCCCGACTCGACCCGCAGCCGGGCGAGCGCATCCTCGAACTGTGTGCAGCGCCCGGCGGCAAGACCACGCACATGGCCGAGCTGGCCCAAGATGGGGCGCCTATCTTCGCCGTGGACTTCGACTCGGCAGGCGTGGCTCGCATCGGGGAAAACTGCCGGCGCATGGGCATTGTGCGCGTCGCGTGCGTCCAAGGCGACGCGACGCGGCTGCCGCTGGCCGGCGAGTTCGACAAAGTGCTGCTCGACGTGCCGTGCAGCAACACCGGCGTGCTCGCGCGCCGAGCGGACGCGCGCTGGCGGCTGCGCGAGTCCGACTTGGCGCGGCTGTGTGAGTTGCAGGCCCGCCTCCTGCGCACCGCGGCCGAGCGGCTACGCGCCGGAGGCGCGCTGGTCTACAGCACGTGCTCGATCGAACCAGAGGAGAACGCCGATCTCATTCGCCAATTCGTCTCAGAGCATTCGGCGTTCGAGTTGGCCGAGGAGCACGAGTTCCTGCCGCACGAGGTGCGCGGCGATGGCGGCTACGTCGCGAGGCTCGTGCGGAGCGGATAATCGCCATGGACTACAGCCACATTCTTTCAGCCGTCGAGTCGCGGCGCGAGGAACTGGTCGCGCTCGCACAGCAACTCGTCCGCATCAAGAGCGAGAACCCACCCGGCGACGAATCCGAGATCGCGGCGGTCCTCCAGCAGCGTCTGGAGGCTGTCGCGCCGGGTGCGGTGGAGGTACACGCGAAGGATCCGCACCGGCCGAACGTGCTCGCGCGGGTGGGAGGCCGCGGCCAGGGCCCGGCGTTCATGCTGGTCGGGCACACGGACACCAAGCCGGTGGGCGACCTGAGCCAGTGGACCGTCGATCCGTACGGCGCCGAGATTCGGGACGGCAAGCTCTACGGCCGCGGCTCGGCCGACATGAAGGCCGCAATCGCGGCGATGGTCGTCGCGGCGGAGGCGATGCAAGAGGTGGGTTTCCCAGGCGAGATTCAGCTCCTCTTTGTCGCTGACGAGGAGGCTGGCAGTGCGTTCGGCGCGAAGTTCATGGCCAACGAGGTTGGCCTGTCCGCGGACGCCGCGGTGATCGGCGAGCCCTCCGGCGTCAACGCTCCCTTCGACGGCATCTACATCGCGCACCGCGGCATCTTCTGCTTCAAGGTCAAGGTCTACGGCACGCAGATGCACAGCAGCATGAGCGACGTGCGGCCGTCGGTGAACGCGTGCGTGAAGCTGGCCGAGGTGCTGGCGAAGTTCGAGCGCGAGTTCGCACCCACCGCGCCGGCCCACAGGCTCTACCCGCAGGGGCCCACGGTGAACCTCGCAGTCATGATGGAGGGCGGCGTCTTCTACGGCGTCTACCCGGGCTACGCCGAGTTTTCGAGCGAGATACGCGTCTATCCGGGCATGCAATACGAGCAACTCGTCGCGGACGTGGAGGGCTTCGTGGAGAAGCTGCGCCGCGAGGACCCGTCGCTGCGGATCGAAGTGGACATGCAGCCGCGGCCGAACCTGAAGTGGATCGCGGGCATGGAGTTGTCGGAAGACGAGCCGGTGGTGAAGGCCATGCAGGCCGCGGCCGAGCACGTGCTCGGCCGGCCCGCGCCATTGGCCGGCTTCCCGGGCGGCACGGACGCGCGCTTCATCTACGAGGGCGCCGGCATCCCCACCATTGCGGGGTTCGGCCCCGGCATGCTCGAAGTGTGCCACGGCCCGGACGAGTGCGTGCCCGTGGACGACGTGGTGGCCGCGGCCCAAGCGTACGCGCTCGCCGCGCACCTGTTTCTCACTGCGGGTCGTACATAGAGAAAGCCCGGGAGCGGATCCCGAAGCCTCGGGATCGCCTTCCGTCACCACCGCGCGGCAAGCATCGGAATGCGAAGGCCTGTCTGCGTGCGGCACGCACAGGCAGGCATCCCGCCCCAGGTGGCCGTACATAGAAAAAGCGCGGGAGGCATGGGGCCTTCCCGCGCTTGGTGTCGTATGCGTTGTGCGCGTTACTTGCGCGGCCGCTTCGCGTACAGCTCGGGCAGATGGATCTTCACTTGCTCTTCGAGTTCTTCGTCGCTGATGGCGGTCGTGCGGCCCTCGACGTCGTACTGGTCGGAAACCCACCGCATGATCTTGACCATCTTGAACTTGCTCAGCCGGTCCCCGCCCTTGAGGCCGAGGAAGTCGTTGATCCAGAGCGCGATGCCGTCCGCGCCGGACTTGTCCGTGATCGCCACGCGGGGCGGACGGCCGAGCAGCGCGCCGGTGTCGAAGATGTTGTAGATGCGTTCGTCCCGGGCCAAGCCGTCGGCGTGGATGCCGGCGCGGGTGCAGTTGAAGTTCGCGCCCACGAAGGGGGCGTGCGAGGGGACCGTGTAGCCGATCTCCTTCTCGAAGTAGTCGACCAGGTCGGCCAACACGCGCGGCTCCATGCCGTCGAGCGTGCCCTTGAGGCCGGCGTACTCGAAGATGGCGCCTTCCATGGGCGGATTGCCCGTGCGCTCGCCGATGCCGAAGAGCGTCGTGTTGGCGATGTCGCAGCCGTAGAGCCACGCGGTCGCACAGTTGGCGTGCACGCGATGGAAGTCGTTGTGGCCGTGCCATTCGAGCCGTGATGGAGGCACGCCGCACTCGTGGATCATGGTCCACACGACCTTCGGCACGCTGCGAGGCAGCGCTACGCCGGGATAGTGCACGCCGAAGCCCATGGTGTCGCAGAGGCGGATCTTGGTCTTCAGCTCATCGGGAAGCTGTTCCGCGATCTGCATGACCTTTTGCACGAAGGGGATGACGAAGCCCGGGAAGTCGGCGCGGGTCACGTCCTCCAGGTGGCAGCGCACCCGGATGCCGGCTTCGGCCGCGGCCTCGACGACGGACACGTAGTGGTCGAAGATCTTCCGGCGGTCCTTGCGGAGCTTGTAGAAGATGTGGTAGTCGGAGCAGGAGGTGAGGATGCCCGTCTCTTTGAGGCCCAGCTTCTTGGCGAGTTCGAGATCGCCATGGTCCGCGCGCAGCCAGCCCGTGACTTCGGGGTACTGGTGGCCGCGGGCCAGGCACGCCTCGACTGCCTCGCGGTCTTTCGTGCTATAGAGGAAGAACTCGCTCTGCCGGATCACGCCGCTGGGGCCCGACAGCTCGGAGAGCATGTCGTAGATCTTGGCGGTCTGTTCGATGGTGAAAGGGGGACGGGACTGCTGGCCGTCGCGGAAGGTGGTATCGCTGATCCAGATGTCGCGGGCCTGGACGTCGTTGGGGTCGAAGCTAACGAGTTCGCCGTCGATCTCCTCGTAGATCTTGCCATCGAAGACAATCTTCGGCACTTCCGCGTGCGGGAAAATGTCGTCGAGCAGGTTCGGGGTCTCGACTTCTTGCAGTTCACGGGGTTTCATAGGGCCTCTCCGTTCGTATGCGCGGCAATGCGCGGGCAAATGAGTCATGGGCATTGCTGCCGCAGGGCGCCATCGTCGGCGCACTTGCGCTAATGATGGGAGCCTCAAAGTTTAGCAGGGGGCTGTGGGCCTGTCAACGATGCGATGGCGTGGTGGCGTGGCGGCGGGTCGTGTAACGCTTTGGGGGGAACGGACGCTTTCCTCCCCCTCCCTTGCAGGGAGGGGGCAGGGGGTGGGTCGGACCTGCGAACAGTCAATGGCGCTCAAAACAGCGATTAGTGCTCGCACAGCCACCCCCCTGTAGGTCCCCCCTCAAAGGGGGATGCGCCGCGATTCGCGGCCGTCAGACGAATCCCCCCAAAACGTTACACTACCGTGGCGCTTCGATTGGCACTTGGCGCGAGCCGCCCGCGTGCTGTACGATGCACAAGCGCCCCTGCCCGCCCGTTGATAGGAGCCAACCATGCCACGACTGCCCCGATCGTTCTTCGCCCGCCCCACCCTCCAAGTCGCGCCGGACCTCCTGGGCAAGTGCCTCGTGCGCCGGCTGGGAGACGCACGGCTCGTAGGCCGCATCGTCGAGGTGGAGGCCTACCTGGGCCACCCCGATGCCGCGTCGCACGCGTCCCGCAAGAACCCCCAGCGCGCCAAGATCATGTTCGGGCCGCCGGGGCACGCCTACGTGTACATGATCTACGGCATGTACCACTGCCTCAACCTCGTGGCCGAGCCCGATGGCGTGGCCGGCGCGGTGCTCGTGCGCGGCGTGGAGCCCCTCGAAGGTCTGGACACGATGCGCGGCAACCGCGGCAAGGCCATGCCTGACCGCAATCTCACCAGCGGACCCGGCAAGCTCTGCCAAGCCTTCGGCATCGACATGAGGCTCAACGGCGCGAACCTGCGCGGCCGAACGCTGTGGGTCGAGGACCGGGGGCACGGGCCCGCGCGCATCTGCACCGGGCCCCGCATTGGCGTGGACTACGCCGGCGAGTGGGCGCGCAAGCCGTGGAGGTTTTGGGAAGAAGGGAACGCGTTCGTGTCGAAGTAGGGCGCCTCGTTCGCGCGTTCGCGCTCGCCGTCTCGGGCGGCGCGTGGGAGCCGGGTACGACGCCGCAGGCCGCATGACCCGCATCGAGAACATGGGCGGCGCGCACGGGTCCAGCGCGTACGGCGCGGCCGGCGGCTTCGGCGCGACGTACTACGCGTACGATCCCAACGGCAACGTCACGTACAAGCGCTTGGCCAACAACACGTTCACCTACTTCACGTACGACGCGGCCAACCGCGTTACAAGCATTCTCAACTGCCTGCCCGACGGCGCGCCGCTCGCGTACTTCCTCTACGACTACGACGCCGCGTCGCGCATCACCTCCATCACCCGCGAAGACGGAAAGGTGATATACTACACGTATGACGACGCGGACCGGCTCACGTCCGAGACTTGGAACGCGGCGGACCACACGAACATCTACGCGTTCGAGTGGGACTACGACGGCGCGGGCAACCGTACGTACCAGAAGCGCGGCAGCGTCGAGACCTACTACACGTACGACGCCGCGAACCAACTCACGTTGCGCCACGAAATCCCCGGCCATGCCTGGACGTACTTCAGCTACGACTCCAGGGGCAACTGCACGCACAAGGAAGAGCCGGACGGCACGACGTACTTTCGAGTACAACCACGCGAACCTCGTCACTGCGATCCGCTACAAGACTGGCGTGTGCAACTACTTCTGGTATGATGGACAACTACGTCGGTATGCGATGCAGGACAGCCACGGCCTGTCGTATTTCACGTGGGATGCCAA